>JAFAJR010000134.1 GCA_019236085.1 Candidatus Dormiibacterota bacterium | reverse complement strand
TGGTGCGAGGAGTACCACGCCGACGGCCTGCGTGTCGACGCTGTGGCATCGATGCTCTACCTCGACTACTCCCGGCGTGCCGGCGAATGGCTGCCCAATCGCTACGGAGGCCGCGAGAACCTGGAGGCGATTGCTCTGCTGCGCGAGGTGAACGAGCAGCTGCGGCACGACTATCCCGGGGTCGTCACCGTGGCGGAGGAGTCGACGGCGTGGCCCGGCGTCTCACGCCCGACGGCTGCCGGCGGTCTCGGGTTCACCTTCAAGTGGAACATGGGCTGGATGCACGACACGCTCGATTACATGCAGCAGGATTCCGTGTTCCGCAGGTACCACCATCACAAGCTCACCTTCGGTCTGTGGTACGCGTGGTCGGAGAACTTCATCCTGCCCCTGTCCCACGACGAGGTGGTGCACATGAAGGGCTCGCTGCTCACCAAGATGTCGGGCGACGAGTGGCGCCGCTTCGCCAACCTGCGCGCGCTCTTCGGCTGGATGTGGGCCCATCCCGGCAAGAAGCTGCTGTTCATGGGCGGCGAGTTCGGCCAGCCCGGCGAGTGGGCTCACGAGCGCTCGCTCCCCTGGCAGCTGCTGGGCGACGCCCGCCACGCAGGGGTGCGCCGCCTGGTCGCCGACGTCAGCAGCCTGCTGCGTGACATCCCCGCCCTGTTCGAGGTGGATGACAGCCCCACGGGGTTCCAGTGGATCGACGCCGGCAACGCCGATCAGAACGTGATCGGGTTCGTGCGCCGCGACGCGCACGGCCATCCGGGGGTCGCCTGCGTGGCCAACTTCTCGCCGGTGGTGCAGCGCGAGTTTCGCCTGGGCCTGCCGCTGCCCGGCACCTGGCGCGAGGTGATCAACACGGACTCGGCGGCCTACGGCGGCAGCGGTCAGGGCAACCTGGGGGCTGTGCAGACCGATCCGATCGCCTGGCACGCCTTCGACCAGTCGGCGCTGGTCACCCTGCCGCCGCTCGCGGTGCTGTGGCTTTCACCATTGCTTAATCAGTCGCCGATCGTGACAATGGAGCCCGAGAAGCACCAGTCGGGGGAGAGCGCACCAGCCTGACGGTCCGCCGCGCCCGCCGTCGCGCCGGAGGCGGACCCACGCTCAACCCTGGTCACGAGGCGAAGCACTGAGTGGACAAGGAGCAGGCACGGGCAAGGCTGCTGGACGAGCAGACGCGGCTCGAAGGCGTCTTTGCTGCCGCCAGCCGGCTCAGTGCCGGAGCGGCCGAGGCGGCGCAGCGCGAGCTGTCGTCAGCCGATCAGCACCCGGCGGAGCTCGCCACTGAGACCATCGAGCGGGAGCTGGACCAGAGCGTGGTCCATGCCGCCAAGGCCGAGATGCTGGAATGCGACGCTGCGATGCAGCGGCTCGACTCAGGCCGCTACGGCGTCTGCGAGGAGTGCGGCAAGCCGATCAGCGAGGAACGCCTGGAGGCGCTGCCCTTCGCCCGCTACTGCCTCGAGGACCAGTCCAAGCTGGCGCGCCGCCGCAACGGGCGCTGACGCTCCGGCGTCAGTGGCGGAAGTGGCGCTCGCCGGCGTGCACCACCGCCATCCCCAGGGCGTCGGCCGCGGCCACAACCGCCGGGTCCTGCTTGCTGCCCCCAGGGTGGATCACGCTGCGGACCCCGGCCCGCCCCAGAGGCTCGAGGCCGTCCGGCATCGGAAAGAAGGCATCTGAGGCTGCGGCCGCACCTTGGGCCCTTGCCGCGGCGCGGGCCACGGCGAGCTCGGCGGCCTCGACCCGCGACATCTGACCGGCGCCCACCCCCACGGCCATGCCGCCGTTGACCACGACGACGGCGTTCGACTTCACGTGGCGGCATACCTGCCAGGCGACAAGCAGGTCAGCCCACTCGGCATCGTCAGGCGCCCGCTGCGTCGCCACCGTCATGGCCGCGCGGTCCAGCAGCACCCGGTCCTGGGTCTGCACCAGCAGACCGCCGTCGATGCTGCGCACGTCGGGATGCGGGGGGGCCGGCCTGTCCACCACGAGGACCCGGAGACGGGGCTTGGCCGCCAGGCGCGCCGCGGCGTCATCTTCGATGCCGGGGCAGACCAGCGCTTCGAGGAACGTCGCGGCGACACGCTCCGCAGTGGCCAGGTCGACAGTGCGATTGACGCCGACGATGCCGCCGTATGCGGCTCGAGGATCGCAATCGAAAGCTCGCTGGTACGCGACGGCAGCAGAGTCGCCGACGGCGAAGCCGCAGGGATTGGTGTGCTTGATGACGCACGCCGCGGGCACGTCGAAGTCACTCACCAGGCGCAGCGCTGAGTCGACGTCGAGCCAGTTGGTGAAGGACAGCGGGGATCCCTGGAGCTGCCGGGCATGCGCCACCCCGCCCGGCGCTCCCGGCACCGCATAGAGCGCGCCGCGCTGGTGGGGGTTCTCGCCATAGCGCAGCTCGTGCAGCCGCTCGCCGCCGGTAGTGAACTGCGCCGGCAGGCTGTCATCAGCAACCCACATGCGTCGAAGCTGCGCGGCGACTGCTGTGTCGTAGGCGGCGGTGTGGGCGAACGCCTCGGCGGCCAGGCGGCGCCGGGTCGCGTCGCCGACCTCGCCGTTCTCGCGCAGCTCCGCGATGACGGTGTCGTACTGCGCCGGCGACACCACCACGGCGACCGAAGCGCTGTTCTTAGCGGCGGCGCGGATCATCGTCGGGCCGCCGATGTCGATGTTCTCAACGATCGCATCCTCACCGGCGCCGCGGGCCGCGGTCTCGGCGAACGGATACAGCGACACGGCGACGATGTCGAACGGCTCGAAGCCGCGCTCGGCGAGCTGCCGCATGTGGGCTGCGTCGTCGCGCCGCGCCAGGATGCCGGCGTGCACCGCCGGGTGCAGCGTCTTGACGCGCCCGTCGAGCATCTCGGGGAAGCCGGTCAGCTCGCTGACGGCTCGCGACTCGACGCCGGCCTGCAGCAGCGCCCGCCGAGTGCCGTCCGTCGCCACGATGTCGACGCCGAGCTGCTGCAGCGCGCCGGCAAACTCGGCGAGCCCCGTCTTGTCGCTGACGCCGATGAGCGCGCGCACCGTCACCGGCCCCGGATACGGGGCGACGGGTCCTGCCGTCGCGGGGACCCCTCCCCGCCGCCGCTTGGGCTCCCCACGGCTTCCGCACCCCCGCTTCGCTCTGCCACCGCGAAGCCGTGGGGCCCCTCCTGCGCCGGCGGCGGCGCTGCCCCCCGCTCGGCACCCGTCGCAGCACGTTCCGAGACAGCGTCGACGATGCGCACGCGCCGTCCGTCGCGCACAAGACGGCCCTCGCTCCACAGCTTGACGGCGCGCGGCACCAGCCGCCATTCGGCTTCGTGGACGCGCTGCAGCAGCGACGCTGCAGTGTCGTCGTCGAGCACCGCGACCGGCTCCTGCAGCACGATCGGTCCCCCGTCCACCTCGCCGGGCTCGAGCAGCTGCACGGTGCAACCGGTCACCTTCACGCCGTGGCGGAGCGCCTGCTCGACGGCGTGCATGCCGCCGGCGAACGCCGGGAGCAGAGACGGGTGCACGTTCAGGATGGCGTCGGGGAAGGCGCGCAGCACCTCCTCGCTGAGGATGCGGTTGTAGCCGGCGCAGACCACGAGGTCGACATCGTGGTCGCGCAGCGAGCGCAGCACCTCCCGGTCGCGTTCAGCGCTGTCGCCGCCGAACTGCGACAGCGGCAGCGCCTCCGCCACGACGCCGGCGGCCGCCGCCACCTCGAGCGCTTTCGCGTCGGCACGGTTGCTCAGCACCAGCACGATCCTGGCGGGGAAGTCCGGATCGCCGGTGGCTCGCAGCAGGGCTTCGAGGTTGGTGCCGGCTCCCGAGGCGAGCACACCTACTCGGGTGTGCGCCCGGTTCACCGCAGCACCACGCGTTCCGCCGAGCTCTGCTCCACGACGCGGCCGATGCGCAGCACCGGGACCCCGGCGGCCAGCGCCGGCGGCTCAGCGTCGCCGGGCACGATGGCCACCATGCCGATGCCCATGTTGAAGGTGCGCCACATCTCCTCGGGGTGCACCCCGCCCACCTCCTGCAGCGCTGTGAAGATCCCGGGCACGGCCCACGAGCCCCGGTCGACGTCGACCCCCAGCCCGGCGGGAAGCACCCGGGGCAGGTTGTCGATGATGCCGCCGCCGGTGATGTGCGCCAGGGCTCTGACGGGCTGGGCGGCGCGCAGCTCGCGGACCGCCTCCAGGTAGGAGCGGTGCGGCTCCAGCAGGAGGTCGGCCAGCGGTGCTGTGGTGCCGGGCAGCACCTGGTCCCAGGACAGCTCTGCCTCGGCGGCAATGTGCCGCACCAGCGAGTAGCCGTTGGTGTGCAGGCCGCTGCTGGGGAGCCCCAGCACGAGGTCGCCCGCCGCCACCGACCGGCCGTCGATGATCTGGTCGCGCTCCACGGCGCCGACGATGAATCCGGCTATGTCGTAGTCACCGAGCGCATACACGCCGGGCATCTCTGCTGATTCGCCCCCGATGAGCGCGCACCCGGCCGCCGTACAGGCGGCAGCGATGCCGTCGACGATCTCGGCCAGCAGCTCCGGCACGAGCTTGCCGGTGGCGAAGTAGTCAAGGAAGAACAGCGGTTCGGCGCCGCAGCAGAGGATGTCGTTCACGCTCTGGTTGACCACGTCGACGCCGACCCCGCGGTGCCGACCGGTCGCGATGGCGATCTTCACCTTGGTGCCCACCGAGTCCGTGCTCGAGGCGAGGACCGGGTCGCGATACCTGCCTGAAGGGAAGGCGAAGAGCCCGCTGAACGACCCCGGCGACCCCACCACCCGGTCGGTGTGGGTGCTCAGCAGGCTCCGCCGGATCAGCG
>JAFAJR010000004.1 GCA_019236085.1 Candidatus Dormiibacterota bacterium | reverse complement strand
GCACGTGAAGGAGCCGTTGCTCAACGTGCTGCGTCAGTACGTGACGCAGGTGTACCGCGAGGGCGACTTCCTGGTGCTCTCGGAGAAGTTCGTGGCCATAACCCAGGGCCGCGTGATCCACCGCTCGCTGGTGCGTCCGGGGATATTGGCCAAGCTTATCGTCAAGGGCGTGACCCCGCTGAAGGACGACGTGGGCTTCTCCGACCCGGCCAAGATGCAGGTGGCGATCTTTCGCGCCGGCTGGTGGCGCATGTTCGCGGCGATGGTCCTGGGTGGCGCATCCCGCATGGTGCTGCGGCGCCGTGGCGACTTCTATCGCATCGCCGGCAACCGCGTCTCGGAGATCGACGGCTTCAGCCACCACACGATCGCGCCCTTCAATGAGTTCGCCATGCTCGGCCCCGAGGACCCGCCGCGCGATGCGCAGGCGGTCGAGGATGCCACGGGCTGGCCCGCGGCAATCGTCGACGCCAACAACGTCAACGTCAAGGTGCTCGGTGTCAGCCGCGGAGTCCATGTGTCAACAGGCGAGGTGCGCGCCATCGTGCTGGACAACCCGCTGGGCCAGGAGGACGAGCGCACCCCGGTGATCCTGGTGCGTCCACTGACGCCGTGAGCGACAGGGCCGGGCTGCTGCGCTGGGGCGAGGTCGACACAGGCGCGATCGAGCACAACGCCGCCGCAGTGCGCAGCTGGCTGGGCAGGCCCACCCGTCTGATGGCGATGGTGAAGGCGAACGCGTACGGGCACGGTGCGGTGCGCAGTGCCACAGCAGCGCTGCGGGGCGGGGCAACCTGGCTCGGCGTGTACACACCGCAAGAGGCGCTGGAGTTGCGCGGCGCCGGCATCGACGAACCGCTGCTTGTCGCCGGCTACAGCCCGCGCGAATGGCTGGCTGCGCTCGTCGATGCACAGGTCGATGTGACCGTC
The DNA here is from genome assembly GCA_019236085.1 of Candidatus Dormiibacterota bacterium. Lineage (GTDB taxonomy): Bacteria > Chloroflexota > Dormibacteria > Aeolococcales > Aeolococcaceae > JAFAJR01. Next base: position 2,401 of record JAFAJR010000004.1, on the reverse strand, counting down.
TTCGACGAGGACAGCGTGCGCGCCCTGGCGAGCGTGGGCACGGCGCAGCGGTCCGCACGCTGCCACGTCAAGGTCGACACAGGGTTGGGGCGTCTCGGCTTTGCTCCGCATCAGATCGCGCAGCTGGCCAAAGCACTGCGCTCGGTCGATGAGCGCGTCCACCTTGCCGGAGTCTTCACCCACTTCGCCGACACCGCACAGGAGTCCGTGTACACCACGCAGCAGCATGCAGTGCTGCTGGAGGCGGTGGAGGCCTTGCGGCCGGTGGCGCCCGAGTTGCTGACACATGCGGCAGGAACGGCAGCAATCGTGCATCGGCCCGAGACCCATCACGACATGGTGCGAGCCGGCATCGCCTTGTACGGATACACGCCACCCGGCGTGCATCCGCCCACGCCGCTGCGGCCCGCGATGACCGTGTTCGCGCGCATCGTCCAGGTGAAGACGGTGCCGGCCGGCGCCTTTGTGGGCTATGGGAGGACCTGGCGGGCAGAGTCCGAGCGCGTCATCGCCACCGCAGCCATCGGCTATGCGCAGGGAGTGCCCCGGGCGCTCTCCAACCGCGGCCACATGCTGGTGCACGGAGCCCGCTGTCCCATCGCGGGCACCGTGAGCATGGACCAGATCACGCTCGATGTGAGTGAAGCGGGTCCGGTGCGCCAGGGGGACGTCGCGATGTTCTTCGGTGAATGCGACGGCGTGCGCCTCGACGCGGCCGAGGTCGGCGAGGCGGCGCAGAGCATTGCGTACGAGGTGACATGTCGGGCCGGCGCCTCCGTCGAGTGCGGTACCGTGAGCAGGTGAGTCGCATGGTCCGCGTTGCCGCCGCCCAGTACGCGCCGGTGGTGGGCGAGGTCGAGGCGAACCGCGCGGCAGCGGTGGCGTGGACGGGGCGCGCCGCCGCCGCCGGAGCGGACCTCATCGTGCTGCCTGAGCTCGCCTCCAGCGGCTACGTCTTCAACGACGAGAACGAAGCGCAGCGAGCCTCGGAGGAGGCTGACGGTCCGCTTGCCGCAGCGTTGGGCGACGTCTGTGCCCGCAGCGGTTGTTACGTGGTGTGCGGTGTCAACGAGCGCTCGGCCGAAGCGCGCTACAACAGCGCGCTGCTGCTCGGCCCGTCCGGACTCATCGCCACGTATCGCAAGGTGCATCTCTTCCACGACGAGCAGTCATGGTTCGCCGCCGGCGACGAGCTGCCGCTGGTGGAACTTCCCTTCGGCAACGTGGGGATCATCGTCTGCTTCGACATGTGGTTCCCCGAGCCGGCCCGTGCCCTGGCGCTGGCCGGGGCCGACATCATCGCCGCGCCCACCAACTGGGTTGCCTCGTTCAAGCGCACCGTGTACGACGACCGCGGCTACGTGCAGGGCGACTACGTGCTGATGGCAACGGCCGCCCAGAACGGCGTGGTGACGGTGGCAGCGGACCGTGTCGGTGTCGAGCGCGGCACGCGTTTTCTCGGCGCGTCCATCATCGTCGGCGCCGACGGGTGGCCGCTCGCCGGTCCGGCGAGCAGCGACGGCGACGAGCTGCTGCTGGCGGATGTCGACCTCGACAGCGTGGCTGCGGCGCGGCAGCGCACCCCGCGCAACCACCTGCTCGGCGACCGCCGCCCCGCCAGCTACCGGGTGCGGCGACTGCCGCTGCGAACACCGACCCCAGCGTGAGCCCGCCTGCGCCGGCAACCGGAGCCGGCACGGCGGCGCTGCTGGAGGACCTCAACGCGCGGCAGCGCGCCGCGGTGGAAGCCCCGGACGGACCGCTGCTCATCTTCGCCGGCGCAGGCAGCGGCAAGACGCGAGTGCTGACCCACCGCATCGCCTACGTCATCGCCACGCGAGGTGTCCGCCCCTCCGAGATATGCGCCGTCACGTTCACCAACAAGGCGGCGAAGGAGATGCGGACACGCGTCGAACAGCTGATCGGTGACCGCATCACGGGGATGTGGCTCGGCACCTTTCATGCGCTCGGTGCGCGGATGCTGCGCCGCGACGGCGATGCCATCGGCATTCCCCGCGACTACACCATCTACGACGAGGCCGACCGTCTCGCCGCCTTGCGCGGCGCGCTGCGCAGCGAGGGTCTCGACGAGAAGCGTCTGACACCGTCCAAGGTGGGCGCGATGATCAGCCGGGCCAAGAACGAGCTGATCGACGCGCGTGATTACCAGGCGCGGGTGAACGGCCCGTACGAGGAGCAGATCGCCCGCGTCTACTGGGCGTACGAGCAGGAGCTCGATTCCGCAGCTGCGCTGGACTTCGACGACCTGCTCCTGCGAGCGGTGGTGCTGCTTCGCGACAGCGACGCGGCCCGCGACGACTATCAGACGCGCTTCCGCCACCTGTTCGTCGACGAATACCAGGACACCAACCGCGCCCAGTACGAGCTGGTCAAGCTGCTG
>JAFAJR010000266.1 GCA_019236085.1 Candidatus Dormiibacterota bacterium | reverse complement strand
GTTCCCGATTGGCGCGATACAAGGTGCCGCGCGACGTGGCGTTTGTGACTGAGATCCCACGCTCCGAAACGGGAAAGACGGCCCGTGACGCGCTGTTCGCATCGCGTGACGGCGTCACAGATCCGAAAGGTTCCACCGCCTAGCCTGCGACGCGGTTGGGCGCGACGTCGCTTCGCTGGCGCACGGCCGGCGGCATCCCGCATCTGGTTGTCGACAACACTGGCAGTTACACAGAACGGGTTGCACGCGCTACAGTTGAAAGGACGTACCGCACCCAGCGCAGTGCGCATTGACACAGGTCTCCCTCCCTCGGCGGCGGTCGCGATGAGCGGCCGCCGCTTTTTTGCGCGGAACCCCGCGCGCCGTCATGCATTCGAAAGCGACGCCCCGGAGAATCGACGCGGCATGAGAATGACGCTGCGCCGCTTTCTCACGCGCCGGGTGCTGATCGCGGTCGTTGTCGTGGCCGTGCTCAGCGGCACCGGCGCGTTCGTCTTGGCCCGCAACACATCGGCGACTGTCCGCTATCGCACGGTAGCGGCCACGCTGGGCACGGTGACGCAGACGGTGTCGCTGTCCGGCAACCTCACGGCAGTGGACTCGAGCAATCTGTCCTTCAGCAGCTCGGGTCGTGTCACCGCGGTGGACGTGCAGGTGGGCCAGCAGGTTGCCGCAGGGGCCACGCTCGCAACCATCGACCCGTCGTCACTGCAGGCGTCCCTGGCCACGGCGCAGGCCAACCTCGCGGCGGCGCAGGCGAGACTGGCAACGGACGAGAACCCCGTGACGTCGCAGTCGCTGGCGTCAGCCCAAGGGCAGGTGAGCAGCGCTTCGGTGGCATTGCAGAACGCACAGACCGCATACAACGACACCGTCGCGTCGAACAACGAAATGATGGCGCAAGCGCAGGCGCAGCAGAACAGCGACTGCGGAGCGAATCCATCGGGTGCGCAGTGTGCGCAGGACAAGCAGACCATGCAAGCGGATGCAGTGAAAGCACAGCAGTCCGACGACCAGGCGCAGGCGCAGGTCAACACGGCCAACGTGCAGCTGCAGAATGCGCAGGCCAGCCTCTACGCGCTGACCCACAGCGAATCGCCGACCCAGGTGCAGGTGGACCAGGCGGCGGTGCAGTCGGACCAGGTGCAGGTGAGCCAGGCGCAGCAAGCCCTCGACGGGGCCACGCTCACAGCGCCGAGTGCCGGCGTCGTGGCCGAGGTGAACATCACAGCCGGCGAGGACGTCGGTTCGAGTGGCAGCGGCTCGTCGTCCGCGTCGTCATCCAGCTCGTCGAGTGCCGACGTTGTCGTCATCACACCGGGTATGTTCGCCGTCACCGGCAGCGTCAGCGACGCGGAAGTTGACGAGATCGCGCTCAACCAATCGGCGCAGGTCGTTCCCGCGGGATCGCAGGAGGCTGTGACGGGCAAGGTGACCTCGATAGCGGAGGAGGCCACCGTCACCTCGGGCGTCGCCACCTTCCCGGTGACCGTGACCCTCGACGGCAGCAACCCGTCGCTGCGCGCCGGCATGTCGGCGACGGTCAGCGTCATCGTCAACCAGGTGGTGCAAGTGCTCACCGTTCCCACCAGCGCTGTGCACACCACCGCCGCGGGATCTACTGTGCAGCTGCTGGTGAACGGCCAGCCGCAGACTGTCAGCGTGCAGGTGGGCGCGGCCGATGCCACGCGCACACAAATCCTCTCCGGGCTCAACCCGGGAGATCAGGTCATAATTGCCACGATCTCGAGCAGCGTCCCCACCAGCTCGGGCAGCGGCAGCTCGCTGTTCGGCGGTGGCGGCCGCGGCGGTTTCACCGGCGGGGGAGGTAGCTTCACCGGGACCGGACGCGGGGGCTGAGCACTCGCCGATGACCGCAGAGATCATCACGCTCCGCAAGGTCTCCAAGGTGTACGGGAGCGGCGAGTCAGCAGTGCGTGCACTTGACTCGGTGTCGCTCAGCGTCCGCGAGCGGGACTTCGTCGCCGTCATGGGACCGTCCGGTTCGGGCAAGTCCACTCTCATGCACATCCTCGGCTGCCTCGACGTGCCGAGCAGCGGTGACTACTTCTTTGCGGGCGAGGACGTGGCGCAGATGGGGGAGACCGAGCTGGCGCGCATCCGCAACCGCCGCATCGGCTTCGTCTTCCAGCAGTTCCATCTGCTGCCGTCGATGAGCGCCTGGCGCAACGTCGAGCTGCCGCTGCTGTATCGCAGCACCACCGGGCGCCGCGAGCGCGCACTGCGTGCGCTGGATGAGGTGGGGCTGGCCAACCGCGTGGACCACCGGCCCAACCAGCTCTCCGGCGGGCAGCAGCAGCGTGTCGCCATCGCCAGGGCGCTGGTCACAGAGCCGACGCTGATCCTTGCCGACGAGCCCACCGGCAATCTCGATTCGCAATCGTCAAAGGATGTGCTCGCTCTGCTTCGTTCACTGAATGAGGCCGGCCATACCGTGGTGCTGATCACGCACGACGCAGGCGTCGCCTCGGTGGCCGGTCGCGTGGTCGAGATGAGCGACGGCACGCTGCGTGAGCGAGCAGCTGCATGAACCTGCTGCGCACATTCGACACCGGCTTTCGCGGTCTGCTCGGGCACCGCCTGCGATCCGTGCTCACCACGCTCGGCATCCTTTTCGGCGTCGCCGCCGTCATCTGCACAGTCGGCATCGGTCAGGCGTCGACAGACTCGGTGCAGGCGCGCATCGCCGCCCTGGGCACGAACCTGCTCACGGTCACGCCGGGGAGCACCGTCTCTGCCGGCGTGAACGGGGGCAGCGGCAGCGCCACCAGCCTCAGCATGCAGGACGTCTCAGGGCTGTCCGACTCATACGACGCGCCGGACATCGAAGCCGTGGCACCGGTGGTGTCGGGACGCGGTTCCTTGGTCTCGACGGCGTCCAACTGGAGCACGACGGTGCAGGGCAGCACACCGGCATGGCTGGTGACCAACGCGCGGAGCATGGGCAGTGGTTCGTTCTTCAGCGACCATGACGTGCAGCATCACGCTCAGGTGATGGTGCTGGGAGCGACCACCGCGCTGGAGCTGGGCGCCGGTGTCGGCGACATCGTCACTGTCAACGGCATCCCCTTCACCGTCGACGGCATCCTGGCGTCGAGCGGCGGTCAGGGCTTCACCAACGGCGACGATCTTGCAGTAGTGCCCATCACCACAGCGCAGGACGACATCACCGGCGGCTCGGCGAACTCGGTGCAGCGCATCCTGCTGAGCGCGACCAGCACCGACACCATCGGTTCCGCGTACCAGGAGGCGGACGCCCTGCTGCTGGCGACGCATCACATCGACACCCCGGCTGACGCGGACTTCACGATCACCGCGCAGTCCTCGCTGCAGAGCACCGCGGAGTCGGTGACCACGACGCTCACCATCCTCCTGGCGAGCGTTGCTGCGATCTCCCTGCTGGTGGGCGGCATCGGCGTGATGAACAGCATGCTGGTCTCCGTCACCGGACGCACCCGCGAGATCGGGCTGCGCAAGGCGCTGGGGGCAACGCCGGGTGACCTGATGCGCCAGTTCCTCATCGAAGCCGCCACTCTGAGCTTCGTCGGAGGTGTGCTGGGCGTGGGCGCGGCGCTGCTCGCCGCCTGGCTTATCCCTCGCTTCACTGGCATCAGCGTCACGCTGACGCCCGCGCCGATCATCATCGCCGTCACAGTTGCTGCCGGAGTTGGCCTCATCTTCGGGGTCTATCCCGCCGCCCGCGCGGCACGGCTGGCGCCCATCGATGCGCTGCGTGCCGAATGACCGCCCGCATTCACCGCAAAGGAGACATCGCATGAACCGCTTCCTGCTCATGGTCGCAGCACCGGCCGCGGCGCTCGGCATCGCCGCCTGCGGCGCAACTGCCTCGGGCAGCACCACCACACCTTCCGCGGCTGGTGGCGGGAGCGGGTTCCTGCGCAACGTGGCCACCGGCCAGCTGGTGCAGATCAACGGGGACCAGCTGATCCTCAGCAATGCCAACGGGGACAGCACCGTCACCTACAGCACCTCCACGATCATCTTGCGCACCAGCACCGGGACGGTCGCCGACATCGTTCCCGGCGTCTGTCTCACGGCGAGCGGCCAGAAGGACGCCACCGGTCACATCACGGCGGCGACCGTAGCTGTGAGCAGCAGCGTCAACGGACGCTGCGCGTTACCCAGCTTCAATGGCCCCGGCGGCGGACCGCGGCGCTCGCCGAATCCCAGCTTCACGCCCAATCCAGCTTTCGCCAACCGCGCCGCGGTGCGCGGCATCGTTGCCGCGGGTGGGGTCAACGGCACGTCGGTGACCGTGCAGGAGGCGAGCGGCGCCTCGGTGACGATCACGGTGCCGACCACTGTGCGCATCACCACCTCACAGTCGGCGACGCCGAGCGACCTGCAGACCGGCGAGTGCATCCTCGCCACCGGACAGCGCCAGAGCAGCGGCGCGGTCAGCGCCCGCGCGCTTGACATCGTTCCAGCCGGCCTGTCCGGCTGCTTCAGCGGCGGCGGTGGGTTCGGCGGGTTCGGTGGCGGCGGCTTCGGGGGCGGTGGTGGCATTTTCGGTGGCGGGGGAGATGGCACGACCAGCGCGTGACGCCGCCGGGCTGGTCCGATGCTCGTGAGACTATGTGATCGCCATGCGCGTGCTCGTCGCCGAGGATGACCCTGGGCTTCGCGAGGTGCTGGTGCAGGGGCTCGAGGAAGCCGGCTACTTCGTGGATTCCGTCGCGGCCGGTGACGACGCCATCGAGCAGCTGCGCTTCTACGAATACGACGTTGCCGTCATCGATTGGCGCATGCCTCGGATGAGCGGCCTCGACGTGGTCGCCTGGGCCAGGGAGCACGAACGGCCGACGGGTTTGCTCATGCTCACCGCCCGGGACACGCCGGCCGACCGCGTGCTCGGGCTCGACACCGGTGCCGATGACTACCTGGTGAAGCCGTTCGACTTCGGCGAGCTCGTGGCCCGCATCCGCGCGCTGCAGCGCCGCCCCCGCAACGTCGACCGGCCGGTGCTGCACCGCGGCGACCTGCGCCTCGACCCGGCACGCCGCGAGGTGTCGCTGCACGGCGCGGCGATCAGCCTCACGTCGACGGAGTACAACATCCTCGAGCTGCTCATGCGCCGCTCGCCGGCAGTGGTCGACCGCAAGGCCATCGCCGAACACGCCTGGCGCGACGAGACCCAACCCCTGGGATCCAACGCGATCGATGTGCAGCTCAGCCGGCTGCGAGCCAAGATCCCCAACGCCGGGGTGCGCATCGTCACCGTGCGGGGCGCCGGGTACCGGCTGGAGGAGGGATGAACCGCCGCCTGGAGCGGGTTCGCGCCCTCTCCTTCCGCACCGCCCTGCTGAGCGTGGCGATCACGGCCGTCGCCTTCGCCATCATCTCCCTGGCGGTCGTG
>JAFAJR010000261.1 GCA_019236085.1 Candidatus Dormiibacterota bacterium | reverse complement strand
GTTCTCGCGACCCTGGCCGAGCCGCATCTCGCCGTACGAGAACCACGTGCCGCTCTTCTCGATCACGCGCGACTCGAGTGCCATGTCGAGCACGCTGCCCGCGTACGAGATGCCTTCGTTGTAGAGGATGTCGAACTCGGCGGTGCGGAAAGGCGGCGCGACTTTGTTCTTGACAACCTTGACTTTTACGCGGCTGCCGATGGCGTCGAGGCCCTGCTTGATCGAGTCGATCTTGCGGATGTCCATGCGCCCCGACGCGTAGAACCTCAGCGCGCGGCCGCCGGTGGTGACCTCCGGGTTGCCGAACATCACGCCGACCTTCTCGCGCAGCTGGTTGATGAAGATGACGCAGGTGTTGGAGCGCGAGATGGCGGCGGTGAGCTTGCGCATGGCTTGTGACATCAGCCGGGCCTGCAGGCCGACGTGGCTATCCCCCATCTCGCCGTCGATCTCTGCCTTCGGCACGAGCGCCGCCACCGAATCGATGACGATGACGTCGACAGCGCCGCTGCGCACCAGGACCTCGACGATCTCCAGCGCCTGCTCGCCGGTGTCCGGCTGGGAGATGAGCAGCTCCTCGGTCTTGACCCCGATCCGCGCTGCGTACTGGGGGTCCAGCGCATGCTCGGCGTCGATGAAGGCGGCGACGCCTCCCTTGCGCTGAGCCTCGGCGATGATGTGCAGGGTCAGCGTGGTCTTGCCCGACGACTCCGGGCCGTACACCTCGACGATACGGCCCCTGGGCACCCCGCCGACGCCGAGCGCGATGTCCAGCGTGAGAGCCCCGGTGGGAATGATCTCGACCCGCTGGGTCTGTGCCTCACCGAGCCTCATGATCGCCCCCTTGCCGTGGGCCCGCTCGATCTGGCCCAGTGCCGTCTGCAATGCGCGGTCTCGTTCTGCCGTCACCGGTTCACTCCTCTCGCGTGGCGCTGCGCGCCGTCCGATCACTTCCACGGTGCCGGCTAGTGTACCACTTTCTAGTGTATGTGTCAACGCTGTACTCCGACTGTGCTGCGACGCGTGGCGGCGAACATTTGTACGATAGCAGGGCCGGCGGAAAAGTGCAAGACGGAGTCACCGCCGCCCCTCGGCCGCCTCGATGCAGAGCGCCAGCGCCTCGGCCACGGCCCGTGCCCGGTTGGCCTCGCGGCCCAGGTCGCCGTCCAGCCGCACAGTCCTTCCACCGCTCGCCGTCACGGCTGCCACGAACACCAGGCCGACTGGCTTGCCCCGGGTGCCGCCGTCCGGCCCGGCGACGCCGGTGATCGCCAGGCCGATGTCGGTTCCGAGGCGCTGCCGGACTCCCGTGGCCATGGCCTCCGCGACGGTCTCGCTCACCGCGCCCGCTGTTCTGAGCAGTCCGGCGTCGACACCCAGCAGCCCGCGCTTCACCTCGTCGCTGTAGGCGATCACCCCACCCAGCATGTACGCCGACGAGCCCGGGACGGCAGTCAACACGGCTCCCAGCAGGCCTCCGGTGCAGGACTCGGCGACGGCGACCGTGAGGCGCCGCGCCAGCAGCAACTCGGCGCAGTCGGCGGCGATCGGGAATGCCTCGAGCAGCTGCGGGGCCGCGGCAGCTGCCGGGTCAAGGCCGGTGCTCACGTGACGAACCGCCGGTAGCGCCACAGATAGTCGAGGCCGCTTGCCACCGTGGCCACCACGGCGATGACCACAAACGCCACCGCCGCCGGCCGCAGCGCCGGGTATGGCTGCTCGAGGATGAGGAGCCCAATCATCAGGCTCTGCGTCACCGTCTTGGACTTGCCCCAGGGCGTCGAGCCCACGACCACGCCCTGCCCGGCGGCGATGAAGCGAATCCCGGTGATCACGAATTCGCGGCTGAAGATCACCACCACCACCCAGAACGGAACCAGGTTCTCCCCCACCAGGATCGCCAGCACGGTGATGACCAGGATCTTGTCCACCAGCGGGTCCAGGAACTTGCCCAGCTCGCTCACCAGCTGGCGGCTCCGGGCGATGCGGCCGTCGATGGTGTCGGTGGCCGCGGCCCCGGCGTACACGGCGACGGACACCTGGTCGTGGTACGACCAGGTGGCTGTCAGCGTGTAGCCGATCACCGGCACCAGCAGGAGCCGCAGCAGCGTCAGCTGGTTGGGCAGGGTGAGGTGCCGCGTCACTGCGGAGCGGTTCACCGGTAGTTGGTGTACTGCAGCGGCACGTCGAGCTCCATCGCCTTGAGCTGCGCGATGACCGACTGGAGCTCGTCCTTGTCCTTGGCGACGACACGAAGCTGGTCGCCCTGGGTGCGCACCTGCGCCTTGGGGTGCTCGGCGCGGATCCGCTTCGTCAGGTCGCGCGCCAGCTCCTCGCCGATGCCCTTGCGCAGCTTCAGCACCTGGCGGACGTTGCCCTTGGCCGCGGGCTCGGGTTTCTGCGCATCCAGCACCTTGATATCGATGCCGCGGCGATGCACCTTGCTCTGCAGCACGTCGACGATGGAGCGCAGCTGGCCTTCGCTGGCGGAGATCAGGGTGATCGTGTCCGGCTCGAGCGAGATCTCCACGGGCACGCCCTTGAAGTCGTACCGGGTGGTGATCTCCCGCCGCGCCTGGTCGACGGCGTTCACCAGTTCCTGACGGTCGAAGTCGGAGACGACGTCGAAGGAGTGCTCCTGGGCCATGGAACTCCGCTGAGGATAGCGGGTCGGTCAGCCGCGCAGGATCGCCGCCGCGGCTCGCAGGTCGGCGACGAACGCTGCGTATGCGGCCTGGCGGGCACTGTCGTCGCGCGCCCTGAGGATCGACGAGGGATGCACTGTCGCCACCACCATCCGGCCGTCAACCGTCTGCGGCAGGCCGCGGTCGCGGGTCACCCGGAAGGAGGCGCCGAGCAGGTCTCGCGCCGCTGTGGCGCCGAGGCAGACCACCACCTGGGGGTCGACGGCCGCAATCTCCGCGTCCAGCCATGGGCGGCAGGCCTCCACCTCCCCCGCAGAGGGGGTCTTGTGGATGCGCCGCTTGCCCCGCGCTTCCCATTTGAAGTGCTTCAC
>JAFAJR010000307.1 GCA_019236085.1 Candidatus Dormiibacterota bacterium | reverse complement strand
TACCTGGCAACGCACCCTGGCGGGGGGTCGGTTCTGGGTCGTCGGCTTCGACGTCCGGCACGCCCAGGACGCGCTGGCCGGCAGCGATGGTGCGGGCGTCTACGCCAGCAGCGACGCCGGGACCACGTGGACAGCCGCTTCTTCGTCAGGCCTCCCGAGCCTCGACGTGCGCTCGCTCGCCTTCGGCCTCGACGGTGTCGCCGCGGGCACGAACTCCGGGGTGGCGGTGAGCCCCGATGGGATCACCTGGCACTCGGCCGGTCTCTCGGGCCTGTCCATCGCAGCCCTCGCCGTGGCCGCGAACACGCCGCAGCTGACCCTGATCGCTGGAAGTGACAACGGGCAGCTCGGCAACGGCTATCTCTTCCGCGGCACTGCGTCCGGGACGTGGACCCCGCTCACCGACGGGCTTCCTTCCAACGCCGTCGTCTCCTCGCTCAGCGCCGGCCCCATCGACCAGGCGGTGCCCCACCGGCCGCTGCTCTGCGCCACCACAAAGGGGCTCTTCCGCAGCGGCGACTCAGGCAACACCTGGACCGCCAGCAACGGTGTGCCCGCAGCCTTGGGTGTGACAGTCGTCGGCTTCAGCCCCCTCGACCCGAACCTGGCCTACGCCGGGGCCGATGCGGGTGGATCCACTGGCGGTGACCTCCTTCGTTCCACGGACGGTGGCCAGAACTTCACCCCCGCAGACTCGGGGCTGCCCAGCAGCAGCAAGAACGTCGAGTCGATCGGCTTCGAACCCACCAGCCCGATCACGCTGATGGTGGCGCTGGATCCTCCAAGCGCCGTCGCCGCGGTCTACACCGAGGTGGACACGACAGCGCCGACCCCGCCACAGCTGGTGCCCGAGACGCCGGGAGCCCCGGTGCCCAAGGTCGTTGCAACGGCCCCGCCAGAGCCGACGCCCACCCCGGCGCACACTGTGATCACAGCGCCGGCGCCGCAGCAGAGCGGAGCTCTCGACGCCCTGTCGACCATCTTCCACTGGCCGGTGCCGCTGGTCTATGAGGTGGTGTTCGTGCTGCTCATCCTGTATGGGCTGATCCGCTGGCGCCAGCACTACTACGTGGAAGGGCCTCCCTGAGCCCCACTGGCTACGCTGGCGCCGTGCTGCTGAGCGCCGGCCCCTCGTATCCCGTCGCCTTCCTCGCCGGCCTGGTGTCGTTCCTCTCGCCCTGCGTCTTCCCACTGATGCCCGCCTACGCGGCGTACCTGAGCGGCCGGGCGGGGCGGCCGGCGCTCGCCGCAGCTGACGGCGGCGTGGTGGAGGACACCTCCCGGGTGCCGGTGCTGGCCAACGGCGTGGCATTCGTCCTCGGCTTCAGCGTGGTGTTCATCGCTGTGTACTACGTGTTCCAGGTCCTGGACGTCACCGTGTTCTCGCGCAACCTGGAGCTGGTCAACCGCGTGTGCGGAGCGGTGATCGTGGTGCTTGCCCTGCAGACCCTCGGCGTTTTTCGCATCGGGCCGCTGATGCGCGACCGGCGGTTTCACATGACCCCGGGGCGTGGCGCCGCCGGCGCCTTCCTCCTCGGGCTGACGTTCGCTGCCGGCTGGACGCCGTGCCTCGGCCCCCAGCTCGGGGCCATCCTCACAGTCGCCGCCAATCGAGACTTCGGCGGCTTGCCCTTCATGGCGGTGTACTGCATAGGGCTGGCCGTCCCCTTTCTGCTGGTCGCTCTGCTCGCCGACCGCCTGCAGGGCACCATCCGCGCTGTGAACCGCCACCTGGGGCTGATCAATCTGATCGCCGGCGGCATCCTCCTTGTGTTCGGACTGCTGCTGGCGACCGGCCGGCTCACGCTCCTGAGCTCCTACTCCTTCCAGTCCCCGTTCGACATCTGAGCTGCGCTCAGACGGCGCGGGGAAGCCAGACGGTGACGGTGGTGCCCTGCCCCTCGGCGCTCTGAATGGCGGCGTCGCCGCCCATCGACCGGGCCAGTCCCTGGACGATGCTGAGCCCCAGGCCGCTCCCGCCTTCCTCCCGGGCCCTGGTCTTCTCGCCGCGATAGAAGCGCTCGAACACATGAGGGAGGTCCGCTGCCGGGATGCCGGGTCCTTCGTCACGGACGTCGAGGCGGATCCGGCCGTCCTCCACGGTGGTGGCCCAGTGCTGCGCCGCTCCGGGGGCGTAGGCGTTGGCGTTGCCCAGCAGGTTGCGCACGATTGCCGCCACCGCCGACCGGTCGCCGTGCACCAGGGCCGGGGAGGACGCAAGGTGGCGCTCCAGGCTGGGCGGCATACCCACCAGCCCTTCGTCGAGCAGCCGGCCGACCTCGGCGTCGAGGTCGAAGTCCTCCGGCTGCATCCCCCGGCGGGCGTCGATCCTGGCCAGCGTCAGCAGGTCGAGGACGAGGGTGCGCATGCGGTCCGCCTCGGCGCTCATCGATCCAAGCGCGGCATCCAGGGCCGCGGGGTCGCGGCCGGCGCCGCGACGGAGCACGTCGATGTAGCCCTTGAGCGCCGTCACCGGGGTGCGCAGCTCGTGAGAGGCATCGGCGATGAAGCGGCGGACCTGCGCTTCTGACTGCTGCTGGGCGGTGAATGCCGCCTCGATGCGCTCGGCCATGTCGTCGAAGCTGCGCGCCAGCTGGCCCACCTCATCGTTGCGCGGCTCCAGGCTGCTGCGCGCCCGCAAGTCGCCTCCAGCCAGGCGTCCCGCCGTCTCGGTGACCCGGCGCAGCGGCCGGAGCACGCGGCCTGTGATGAGCAATCCGAGGACCAACGCAGCGATGAGCGCAGCGCTGCCGCCGATGCCGAGCACCACCAGGTTCTCGCGCAGCACCGCAGCGATCGGCGACATCGACGTCGTCATTTGCGCGATGCCGCAGACCGAGCCGCGGACAGTGATGGGAAAGGCGACCGCGAGGTCCTGGTCGGAGCTGCCGTCGAGCACCTGGGGGCCGCTGCGAACTCCAGTGAGAATGACGCGGTAGAGGACCCCAGTGTCGACGTGCGGCGGGCTCGCGCTCTCGGGCACTGTTGCCGCAACGTCCAGCGAGCGGTCGTAGACCACGACGGTGACGCTCTGACCGGATGCCGCTTGCACCACGGTGGCGACGGAGCGTGCCACCAGCGCCGGGGCTGCCCCGCAGAGCACGCGGCCTCCCGTCGCAGAGCTGTTGTCAGCAAGCCGTGCAATCACCGCACGGGCCGTGGTGTAGTCGGCGTCCAGCGCCTGGGTCCGGCTGCTGATCAGCGTGGAGCGAAGGGTGATGTAGTTGTAAATGCCAAGACCGGCCAAAAGAAGCGCGAGGACGCCGACAAAGCTCAGCGTCAACCGCCAGCGCAGCGAGGCCAGCGCGTGCCCCACGCGACGCAGCACGGGTCAGCTCCCCGCTGCAGGTACCGCCGAGCGCAGCCGGTAGCCGACGCCGCGCACTGTCTGGATGCGCTCGTGTGCGATGTCGCCCAGCTTCTGGCGCAGATAGCGCACGTACACCTCGACGTTGTTCTCGTCGCCGAAGAAGTTGTAGCCCCACACCTCGTCGAGGATGCGCTGGCGCGGCAGCACCTGGTCGGCGTTGGCTGCGAGGAACAGCAACAGGTCGAACTCGCGCACCGAAAGCTCGAGCGAGCGCTCGCCGACCGTCACCTCGCGGGTGGCGGTGTCGATGCGAAGGTCGCCCGCGCTCACCACGCGCTGCGTGTCCGGGCTGCGCCGGCGCAGCACCGCACGAATCCGCGCCAGCAGCTCGCCGAACTCGAAGGGCTTCACCAGGTAGTCGTCGGCGCCGAGCTCGAGGCCCTGGATGCGGTCGCCGGTCTCATCCCGCGCGCTGAGGATGATGAGGCCGCGGGTGCGGTCGCCGGCGAGGGTGCGGCACAGCTCCCACCCGTCCATCCGGGGCATCATCAGGTCCAGCACCACCAGCTGTGGCTTGAACTCGTCGACCACACGCAAAGCTGCTCTGCCGTCCGGCGCCGTGCGCACCTGGAAGCCCTCGTGACGCAAACCCAGCGCGATGAAATCCGTGATGTGCGGCTCGTCATCGACGACGAGCACGCGAGTGCCCTCGCTCATTGCCGCTTCGAGTATATGGGCCGCTGGGGCACGGTTCCGTGACGCGACGCCACTTCTCAGGTCAATCTCAGGTGACAGCGAATGCGCGATCCGCGCCGATAGACTGGCTCGGCGTGAGCACCGTTCTGCGCCGGGCGCGCCGGCCCGGCCCGCTGGTGATCATTTCGCTCGCGTATCTCGCTTCGGCCACGGCCATCATGATCTGGCGCGGCATCTCGGTTTCGCCGGACTACATCCTCCTGCTCATGGTGCCCGTCGCGTTGCTGAGCGGGCGCTTCCTCGGCTTCCTGCGCGACTGGATCCCATTCGTGGTGATCTTCCTCGGCTATGAGGCGATGCGCGACATCGCTCCCAAGACCGGCATCGCGCCGCACGTCACCGACATCGCGTCCTGGGAGCACACGTTCTTCGGCGGCAACTATCCGAACGCCGTGCTGCAGGCGGCGTTCACCGGCACGTTGGGTCGTGTCCTGGCCTACCTCGCCACCGTCGTCTACTTCATGCACTTTGCCATACCCTTCGGCGTCGGACTTGTCATCTGGCTCGTGAACCGCACGCAGTTCCTGCGCTACAGCGTGGCGCTCATGGGCATGTCCTTCCTGGCGTTCTTCATCTTTCTGCTGCTGCCCACAGCACCCCCGTGGTACGCGGAGAACGCCGGTGTCATCCACGGCGTCACCAAGCTGCTGGACACAACACTTCCGAGCTACATCAGTCCCTATTACCACCTGTTGAACTCGAACCCTGTGGCTGCGTTCCCCTCGCTGCATGCCGCGTATCCCCTGCTCAGCTTCTTTGCGCTGCTCGGCGTGTACCGCCGCGCTGCGTGGGTGCTGTTCGGCTGGTCGCTGCTGGTGGGCTTCAGCGTCATCTACCTGGGCGAGCACTGGGGCATCGACGTGCTCGCCGGCTGGGTCTTCGCCACGCTGTGCTGGCTCGCAATGATGCGGTTCGTCGTACCCCACGTCGGGGTGCTGCGCGGCCCTGCTCAGCGGGCAGCTGTCCCGGAGACGCGTCATGCAGTCGCCTGAGACTGCGGCCTCGCTCGCCGGGATGTCGCTCGCGGAGCCGCATGCGCACACGCTGGGGAGCGACGGGCTGGTGTCGCCGGTGGAACTGGTTCGTGCCGCGGCGGATGTCGGGCTGTCGGTGGTGTGCGTCACCGACCATGACCGGCTCACCGACGTTGCAGAGGCGCGCGACGCGGGAGCGGCGCTGGGCGTGGATGTCGTGAGCGGCGAGGAGGTGACCACCACTTTCCCGCCGGGGATCCACATTGTCGGACTGTTCCTCGAACACCAGATCCGCATGCACCTTTCGGTTGCGGACACTGTTGACGCAATCCACGACCAGGGCGGGCTGGCGATCATCGCCCACCCCTTCATGCCCACGTGGTTCGCTTCGATGTCGGCGGGCGGTATGCGGCGGCTCCTCGAGACACACCGGGTGGACGGCATCGAACTGCGCCACACGGCGCCCGTGCTGCCGGGGACATGGCAGCGACTGGACACCTTCTACGTCGAGCACCGCGACCGCCTCGGTGCTGCCCTGGGAGCAGGCGACAGCCATTTCGGCGCGCATGACCTGGGCCGGACGCTAACTGTGTTTCCAGGCCGCGGCGCCTCTGCCTTCCGGCGGGCGATCGAGGAGCGGTGCACGTCGCCGCGGGCCGGCATCATCCAGCCTGCTCCCCCCGGCCTCGGCATGCGCCTGCGCCAGCAGTACCGCTCGATGGTGTGGCTGGAATT
>JAFAJR010000243.1 GCA_019236085.1 Candidatus Dormiibacterota bacterium | reverse complement strand
GGACCGCGAGGCGGCACGGCGGCGCCGGACGCCGGCCGGGGAGGGGACCAGGTGAACGCGGGCCCCGGCCAATTCGCCGTGCTGAGCACCATCGTTTTCGGTATCGGACTCTTCGGCGTGCTCAGCCGCAGGACCACCGCCGGGCTCCTGATGGCGCTGTTCCTGCTCACCCTGGCGCCGGTGATCGCCCTCGTCGGTTTCGCCCACTTCGGCGCAACCGGTCCGATTCCGCCGGTGGGTGACGCCTTTGCCCTGATCGCCGTGCTGGCTGCGGTCGCCGAAACCGTGCTCGGCGCCTCGCTGGCGCTGCTCGGGTGGCGCAGGCTGCGATCCGTCGCCGCCGTCCTCGACGGCGAAGCCGACTGAGCCGATGGGCATCTACAACCTCGCCTGGGGGGTGGTGCTGCTGCCGCTGCTCGGGACGCTGGCGTCATTGCTGGCGGAAACCCCGCGGCGAGCGGTGCAGGTGTGCGTCGCTTTCTCCGGGGCCGCCCTGCTCCTGGCCGCGATGGTTCTCGGCGCGTGGCTGAGCCATGCGTACGGCACACCCTTCCAGAACGTCCTCTCATTCTTCGGCCTCAATCCTCCCGAAGGAGCGGTGTTCCCCACCCGGCTTGAGCCGTTTCTCGGCATCTATGTCGACGCGCTGAGCGCCGCCTTCTCATTCGCGGTCTGCTTTGTGGTCTTTGCCGTGCAGGCCTACGCGCTCACATCGCTGCGGGGCGATGCCGGCTACCGGCGCTTCGCCTGGAGCTCGTCACTGCTCGCGTTCGCCAGCCTCGGTCTGATCCTGAGCCCCAACCTTTTCCAGTCGATGGTCATGTGGATGCTCGGCACCGCCGCCGCCTACCTCATGACCCTGCACTGGTGGCAGCGCGAGGACGCCGCGGCGCCGGCGCGCCGGGTGCTCACGGCGCTGCGAGCGTCCGACCTCGCGCTGCTGCTCGCAGCCGTGATCGTTTTCGTCAAGTTCGGCATATACGCCTCCAACTTCGCGGCGCCTCCTGGACAGGACATCTCTGACCCCTTCGCGTTCGGTGTCATCGCCCAAACGGTAACCGGCGTGCTGCATGGCCTGGTCGCCGGAGCCGGGCTGCGCACTCTTGCGGTGTTGAGCGCGTTGGTACTGTTCGCGGTGACGCTCCGGGCCGCGCAGGCGCCGTTCCACGCCTGGCTGGCCGAGATGGTCACCGCACCCATTCCGGTCATCACGGCGGTTGCGGGTATCGGGGGGTCGCTGGCCGTCTACGTGCTGGCGCGGGTCTACCCGGTGGTCGGCAGTGTGCCCCACGCGTTCACGGCACTCGCGCTCACCGCGAGTCTCAGCGCCGTGGTCATCGCCCTGGTTTGCGTCGCACAACGCGACGTGGTCCGAATCGTGGCGCTCTCTGCGAGCTTTCAGCTGTCGATGGCGCTCATCGCCATCAGCGGCGGCGGATTCGGCGAGGGTCTGTTCGTCGCATTCACCTCGCTGCTGTTCATCACCCTCGGCGGTTTCGCCGCGGGCAACCTGGTGCGCGTCTTCCGCACCCGGAACCTGCATGAGATGGGGGAGGGCTGGCAGCGCATGCGCACCACGGCGATCGCGGTCGTCGTATGGGCTGCGGGCGTCGGCGGCCTTGCGCTGCAGTCCTATTACGCAATCAGCGGTGCGTTCGACGATGCGAATCCAGGTGGTGCCCCCTTCAGCTCCGTAACCCGCGCTGTCGTCGCCTCGCTGACCATCCTCGCTGCGCTGATCATGGCGTTCGCAGCCTTCCGGGTCGTAGCGCAGGTCTGCTTCGGAGTCGGCGAGCGGCGCCGGGGCTTCCGGCCGGACCGCGTCGCCGAGGTCGAAACCCCCTTGCGGCGCTTGACATCGGTGATGGTGGTGGGTTCGGTGCTCGCCGTGCTGGTGGGCCTGCCGGGCATCGCTGCGGTGGGCTCTGGCAAGTCGCGACTGCCGGCTCTCACCTTCATCCACCTGGTGCACTTCGGCGTACCGGCTCAGACGGCGCTCAACCCCGCCGCACTGTTGATTGCACTCGCGGTGCTCGCCGCCGGAGGCGCGGCCGCGTTTGCCGTTTTCTCCCCGGCCCGCCGGGCAGCCACTACTGCCCTGGTGGCGCGGATGTCGCCGCTGGTGCGCGTCACCGGCCACGACCTGTACGTGGAGAGTGCCGCGCGGCGGATTGGGGTGCCGTTCGGCGCTGCCGGCCGGCTGGCTGAGAGCGTCGACACGCGCGTCCTGGACTCGGTGTCAGACGAGAGCGCGCAGGGTCCGTCCCTGGTGGCGTGGTCTCTCGGAGCGCTTCGCGCACGACGCCAGCAGCGGCAGCTGGCGGGCGGCCTGGTGCTGGTGGCGCTCGTCGTGTTGGTGTCGATCCTGGCCGCAACAGGACACCTGGGCGGAGTCCACCCGACATGACAGGTCTGCAGCTGCCCTCGCTCTTCCTGACCGTCGTGGTGTTCCTCGCGTTCGCCGGCTTCATCGTCGTGTCGCTGATGCCGGAGCGCAACGACGAGGACCGCTCGCGCATCCGCCTGGTGGGGCTTGGCGCGTCTGGCCTGACCCTGATCCTGGTGTTGATCTTCGGCATGTATGGGCAGATCGCGCTCGGACAGGGAGGCGGGCAGGCTACTGCAGGCGAGGAGAACCACCGCTGGTTCACGTTCTCCTTCATGTCGCAGTACCACCTCACCGCCGATGGCGTGAGCTTGGTGCTGCTGCTGGTGAGTGGCCTCGTGTTCACCTCTGTGTTCTTCCACTCCTGGAAACAGCACGACCGGGTGAAGCTCTACGTGGGCATGCTGTTGCTGCTGGAGACGTCGGTCAACGGCGTGCTGTGCAGCGCGGACCACGTACTGTTCCTGCTGTTCTGGGGCATGCAGATCGCCCCGCTCTATGTGCTGATCCGGGTGTACGGCGGGGTTGACCGGCTGCGTGCCGCCACACGCTATCTGAGCTTCGCCCTGCTGTCGTTCGCGCTGATTGCGACGGCCGCCGTGCTGATCATTCTCAAGGGCGGCCAGCAGACATCCGATATCACGCTCGACTACGCCAACCTGCTCGCCCCGGTGCAGACAGCCGGGTATTGGCTCAGCCTCACAGGGTTCGCCATCGCGATGGGCGTGTTCCCGCTGCACCGCTGGATGGTGGATTCGCACGCCGAGGCGAGTGCCGGCGTGGCGGCTGTCGCCTCGGGTCTCCTGCTGCCGCTGGGGGCGTACGGCATTCTGCGCATCACACTCCCGACGTTTCCCACCGCCTCGGCTGGATTCGCCGTGGTGCTCGCCGGGCTTGCCGTCGTGGGCGCGCTCTGGGGCGCGGTGGCTGCTCTGGCGCAGGACGACCTGCGCCGCTTTCTCGCTTACGTGAACCTGGCGCAGATGTCAGCGGTGCTGCTCGGCCTGGCGGTGCAGACCTCCGTGGCTTTAGTGGGTGTCGTCTTCCTGCTCGTCGCGCACGGGCTGGCCATGACGATGCTGACACTCATGGCAGGAACCATCGAGGAGCGCACCCGGACGCGCAGCCTCAGCCAGCTCGGCGGGCTTGCTGCCCAGGCACCCCGCCTCGCCGGCTTCTGGATATTCGCAGTGCTCACCGCCGTGGGCATCCCGCTGCTGGCAGGCTTCATCGGGCAGTTCCTGCTGCTGGCAGGCGCGTTTCCCATCCATCGCATCGCCACGGTCGTGGTGCTGGCGTCAACGCTCATCCTCACTGCCGGCTTTGCCTGGATCGCCCACCGTGTCTTCTTCGGACCGGCGCGCGAGACGTTCACCCGGGTTCGTGATGCCACAGCCGTCGAGCTGGCGTTCCTGGTGCCGCTGGTCGCGTTCGTGCTGCTCTTCGGCATCCGGCCAGGTGCCGTCACGCCCATGGTGACCAACGGCATCCTCGACATCACCACGCGGCTGGTGGGCGGCTAGCGCCGATGCAGTCACTGCAGATCTCCGTCGTCACCGCGCTGCTGCCGCAGATCCTGATGCTCGGTCTGGCGGTGATCATCGCGGTGCTCGGCGTGCTGCGGCCAGCCCAGCGGGCCGACCTGTATCGCTGGATCGCCGTCATCGCGCTCCTCGCAGCGATCATCGCGGCATCGATTCTGCTCTGGGCGCTGCGCGGCAGCGCGAACGGTGTGGCGCTGGCGCAATGGAACGGCGGCTTGGTGGTGGACCGTTTCTCGCTGGCGATTGTCATCGTCGCCTCGATGTTCGCGCTTGTCTGTTGCCTGCTGCTCGACACCTATCTGCGGCGGCTGGGGACACGCTCGGCAGCCTTCTTCGCCATCGTTCTGCTGGCGACTGCCGCGGTTGCCACGCTGGCAGCGCAGCGCGAGATGATGTCGCTGTTTGCCGCCTTCATCGTTCTGCTGGTGGCGCTCAGCGCGCTGCCAGCGGTGCTCAAGACGGACTCGGGTGGCGTCCGAGTGGCGTCAGCGCTGCTGATCGAAGGCGGGGTTGCCGGGGCAGCCCTCTTGTACGGCAGCGCAATCATCTACGGCGTCAGCGGCACGACCTCATACGGCAGTGTCAGCGCGGCAGTGCAACGTGGGCCTGCAGTGGTCACGCTCGGCGGCGCGTTCATCCTGTTCGGCCTGGCGTTCATGCTCGGCCTGCCTCCTCTGCGGCGCTGGACAGAGCGCGCCGTGGACGACGTTCCCGCCGTGCCCGTGGCGTTCATGACAGTCATGGCAATGACAGGCGGAGCAGCGGCACTGCTCCGCGCCGACGCCGCCGGGCTGGAGTCGGTGCTGCGTCCGACGCTCGGTGTGGGCACCCTGGCAGTGGTGCTCACGCTGCTGCTGAGTTCCGGTCTCGCACTTCAAGAACGCAGCCTGGGACGTCTCATCGTGATCGCCGGCATGGGCCAGGCGGCCCTGCTGCTGCTTGCCGTGATCGGCTTCGGCAGCGGCGGTGTGGGCGAAGCGCCGTCGGCGATGCTCTTCGCACTGCTCATCTTCGGCCTGTCCAGCATTGCTGCGTTCTCCGTGCTCGCAATGCTGCAGGCAGCCGGCCTGGCCGGCACGCTTGACGATCTGCGTGGCTTGGGCCGCCGCTCACCGGCGGCCGCGGTGTTCCTCGCTTGCGCGCTGCTGACACTTGCGGGTGTGCCACCGTTTGGAGGATTCGTGGCGCGGTTCATCGTCGTCATCAGCGCATTCGACTCCGGGTACGCGTGGGTGGCCGTCATCGCCATCGCAACCTCGGCCATCACCGCCATCCCGCTGGTGCGCATCGTGGCCGGGCTGTGGGCCGAACAGGGTGAGGAGCAGCCATTCACCCTGTTCGCCACGCCGCGTCTCGGACGGATGGTCGCGGGCTGCTGCTGCCTCGGTGCCTTCTACCTCACGGTGCTCGCCCAGCCGCTGCTCGTCCTGGCCCGCGGTGGGGCTGGTTCAGTGCACTGAGCAGAGCCTCTCCTCGACGGCCCACCCGTCGCGAATGGCGGCGAGCTCTCATCACGTTTTTCGCGGGACTGGTTGCGCTGTTCCTTCTCGTGCTCTTGGTGCACCCGCAGCCGCCGGCACTTGCCCTGGGCAGCAGCGCTCCCGGTATTGCGCTGCAGGATCCGCAGGGCCGAACGCACATCGTGGTCGGCGGCGGATCCACCCGTGCCGCCTTCATCGAGTTCCTCAGCACCTCGTGCAGCACGTGTCTGAGCCGGCTTCCGGCGGTGTGCACAGCTGCCGCGACGAACACGACGGTGTCGGTGGTGGCAGTCGACGCCACCGGCGAATCGGCGAGCGCTCTGCAGGCGTTCGCGACACAGCACGTGGATTCGGCGTGTCCACTTACGGTGCTCGTCGATCCTGGGATGTCCGTCAGCCGTGCGTACGAGGTCGGCGTGATTCCCACGGTGTACGTTGTTGACAGTCATGGCACGATCAGATTCGCCGGATTCGGGGCCTCAGGTGTTCAGCAGGGGATCGCAGCACTGGGGTCCGCGAGCAATGGCTG
>JAFAJR010000203.1 GCA_019236085.1 Candidatus Dormiibacterota bacterium | reverse complement strand
AACACCTCACCGGCGACGCACTGACCCTGGGCGATCGCTTTCTCCGCGGTGTTCTGAATGTCGATGTAGTTGGCGCCTGCCGGCCAGCCGTACGTGCTCTCGAGTCCCGGGAGACCGTCGGGACGCGTGCGGAACTCCGACATGATGCAGACGTTGGTCGAGGGGTTCGCGGTGAGGTACTGGCCGAACGCGGCGAGGCTGGTGCCGTACTTGCTCGCCTGCGACGACTGGATGGCGATGCCGTTGGTGTCGTCGAACGGCGTGTCCGCGTACCAGCAGATGCCGTTGGCCGCGTCCTTCTGCTGCACGTCGTTGAACGCGCCGGTGAGATCGGTGGGGAAGCTGCCGGCGGTGAGGTTGAGATAGTCAGTCAGCTCGGTGCCCGTGTACTGCCAGTACATGTCGATGGTGCCGCTGGTGAGCGCTTGCCCGATCGCCTTGTCTGCGGCCATGAAGCTGTACGTGACGTTGAAGCCGTGCGCCTGCAGCACCTGCTGCGTCATCGACGCCATCAGCTCCTCTTCGGCAAACGCCTTGCTGCCGATCGACACGCTCGCCCCGTTGCCGCTGCCCGAGGTGGTGGGCGTCGGGCACCCCGAGGTGCTCCCCGGGCTGCTGCTGCCGCCGCTGCTGCCTCCGCTGTTGCCGCCGCCGCACGCGGCCAGCGCCACAGGAATCGTCAACGCCGCCAATGCCAAGACCCGCCGTTTCATGTCGCCTCCTTTGCCGATGTCGAAATGCGCTTGGGGACCAGGACGTTCTCGACGAGCGAGAGCACCCAGTCCGCAAGCAAAGCCAGCGCGGCGACCATCACGGCCCCCACGAACACAATGCGATCGCTGCGGGTGATACCCGAGTTGATGACGTTGCCCAAGCCGCCTCCTCCGATGAAGTTGCCCAATGTCGCTGTGCCGACGATGAGCACCAGCGTGGTGCGCAACCCGGCGAAGATCAGCGGCGCTGCGAGAGGTATCTGCACCCGCGTCAGCGCCTGCCATCTGGTCATTCCCATGCCACGTGCAGCCTCCACCGCACCTGGATCGACGCCCTGGATGCCGGCGACGGTGTTGCGCAGCACCGGCAGCATGCCGTAGATCACAAGCGCGATCACCGTGGGCACCGCGCCGAGGCCGAGCCAAACGGTGAGCAGCGCCAGGATCCCGATGCCCGGCACCGCCTGTCCCACGTTGGCCAAGACGAACACGACGATGCGCGGCACCCGGCCGCCGATGGCGATCAGCACTCCCAGCGGCACGCCGAGGACTAGTACGAATCCGAACGAGGTCACCGACAGCACCACGTGCTGCAGGAACGCGGACTTCAGGAACGTGCCGTTGAGCACGAAGGAGTCGATGGGCCCCGGGTTCAGCGTCTGGAACACGAGCACAGAGAGCGCGATGCCGATCAGCACGGCGATGGGCAGATAGAAGGTGCGCAGCTTCGACACTCGCACCGTGGGCAACATCGCCGCCTGCACGCTCACTGCGACGCCCTCCTGATGACGTCGCCGTCGACCACGCCGAGGGTGCGCTCCCCATCCACCACCGCCGCACGCCCGTCAGGGGAACGAAGCACGGCATCCAGCGCGTCGCGCAGCGTGGAGTCGGCCTTCACGGTCGCCGGCGGCGTCCTGCCGTTGAGCGGTTGCAACGCCACGTCGCGCAGCTTCAACAGTCCAAGGCGACGCACCATGCGGGCCTCGCCGAGGAAGGACGTGACGAAGTCGTTCGCCGGCCGCGCCAGCAGCTCGGCGGGCGGCGCGTACTGCTGCAGCACGCCGCCCTTGGAAAGCAGCGCCACGCGGTCACCGAGCTTCACCGCCTCGTCGATGTCATGCGTGACAAAGACGATGGTCTTGCGCACCACCTGCTGCAGTCGCAGGAGCTCGTTCTGCAAGCGCTCGCGGGCGATGGGGTCGATGGCCCCGAAGGGCTCGTCCATCAACATGATGTTGGGGTCGACCGCAAGGGCGCGGGCCACGCCGACGCGCTGACGCTCGCCGCCGCTCAGCTCCGCCGGCAGCCGTTTGGCGTACTGGTCCGGGGGCAGCCCGACCAGCTCCAGCAGCTCGCCGACGCGAGTCTTGATGCGGCGTCGGTCCCAGCCGATCAGCTTGGGCACGGTGGCCACGTTGTCCTCGACGCTGATGTGCGGGAACAGTCCCACCTGCTGGATCACGTAGCCGATCGAGCGGCGCAG
>JAFAJR010000075.1 GCA_019236085.1 Candidatus Dormiibacterota bacterium | reverse complement strand
CGGCGCCGCGCATGGCGTGGACCGGCAACGACGAGGCGGACCGCCTGGTCAGCGAAGACCCGGCGGCGCTGCTCATCGGCTTCTGCCTGGACCAGCAGATCCCCGTCGAGTGGGCGTTCATGGGGCCGCTCAACATGCGGCAGCGCCTGGGCAGTGTTGATCCGGCCGCCATCGGCGCCATGGACCCGGAGCGAGTGGTTGAAGCGTTCCGCACGCCGCCGGCCATCCACCGCTATCCGCGCAGCATGGCCCAGCGGGTCCAGGCGCTCTGCCGGGTCATCGCTGACGACTACGCCGGCGACGCCTCGCGAATCTGGGCCGAGGCCAAGGACGCAACGGAGCTGCAGCGTCGCTTCCAGCGGCTGCCGGGGTTCGGCCCGATGAAGGCAAGGATGATGGTCGGCGTCGTGGCAAAACAGCTGGGGGTGAAACCAAAGGGATGGAAGGCGGTGGCGCCGGACTGGCCGACCCTCGCCGATGTGCACACCGTCGCCGAGCGAGAGGATTACCAGGCCCAGAAGCGTGCCTTCAAAGCACAGCTGCGAGCCGCCGCCGCAGGTGGTGAAGCCAAGGGCCGTGGCCGGCGCTGAGATCAGCGTCTTCGCGGACGGTGCGGTGCGCATCGTCAAGGTCGGCCCGATGGGACCGTACGGCAACAACGCCTACATCATCCGCGACCTCGACGTGTCGGCCGGGCTGCTGGTCGACATGCCGCTGGAAGAGGGACCACTGCTCGACGCCATTGCGGCCGAGGGTGGCGTGCAGACAGTGGTGGCCACGCACTGGCATCCCGACCACTGGATGACGTACGACGCGGTGCGCGCCGCCACCGGCGCCCCGGTGCTTGTCGGGTCCAAGGAGGTGAACATCCCGGAGGAGCGCATCGACGGCCGGCTGCGGGACGGCGAGGAGGTGCGAGTGGGGTCGCTTCGGCTCACCGTGCTGCACACCCCCGGGCACACCCCGGGATCGATCTGCCTTCGCGCCGGACGGGCGGTCATCACCGGTGACACGCTGTTTCGCGGCGGTCCAGGGCACACCTCGGCCAGCGGCGACCTCGAGACCATCCTGGCGAGCATCGAAGGAAAGCTCCTACCGCTCGCCGAGACCACCGATGTGTTGCCCGGCCACGGGCCGGCCACCACCATCGAGGCGAGCCGCCTCGGGTTTGCCGAGTACAAGCGGCACCCCAGACCCGCAGGGTTCCACGGCGATGTCACCTGGGAGGAACTCGGGCTGTGAGCACGCGGACCTACACCCTGCCGGTGGAGCAGACACGGTGGATGGTCGAGGGCGGCACTCAGACGGTGTTCACCTGGGACTACGACGAGGGTCGCGACCGGCTGCTCGCCCTGTACGAGAAGGGCAAGAACAAGCAGTGGAACAGCCGCGACCGGCTCGACTGGTCCACCGAGGTCGACCTCGACAACCCCATCGGCGGGCCCGAGGCGTACGTGCCCCTCTACGGCTCGCAGATCTGGGAGAAGATGGGTGAGCGGGACAAAGCACAGCTCTTCCACCACATGGCGTCGTGGCAGTTCTCCCAGTTCCTGCACGGTGAGCAGGGAGCTCTCATCTGCGCCTCGAAGATCGTGCAGACGGTTCCTGACATCGACAGCAAGTTCTACGCGGCCACCCAGGTGATGGACGAGGCACGCCACGTGGAGACGTACTCACGGTTCCTGCACGAGAAGCTGCAGCTCGCCTATCCCATCAACCAGCACCTCAAGGCGCTGCTGGACGACGTGGTCACCGATTCCCGCTGGGACATGACCTACCTGGGCATGCAGGTGCTGATCGAGGGCCTCGCGCTCGCGGCGTTCGGCACCATCCGCGACATCGCGGAGAACTCGCTGGCCCGGGCGGTGAACGCCTACGTGATGGAGGATGAGGCGCGCCACGTGGCCTTCGGCCGGCTGGCGTTGCGCGACTACTATCCGCAGCTCACCGACTCAGAGCGGCACGAGCGCGAGGAGTTCTGCGCCGAGGCCTGCTACCTGATGCGTGACCGGTTTCTTGCCGAGGAGCTCTGGACAAATCTCGCGCTGCCTGTGAACGAATGCCTCGATTACGTGCGCACCTGCGAAGCGCAGGTCCACTTCCGCAGCCTGCTGTTCACCCGGATCGTGCCTACCCTCAAGGACATCGGCCTCTTCGGGACGGCGATCCGGCGCGCCTTCTTCGACATGGGCGTGCTGGCGTATTCGGGCATCGACCTCGACGCGGTCATAGCCGCCGACGAGGCTGCCGCCGGCGAGATCGACGCTGCCCGCCGGCGGCAGGTGGACCAGGCGATCGCCGAAGCGACCGTCTGATCCCGTCAGCTTCCGTCGCGACGATCGCGGCGGATCCGGAAATACCGGGGCAAATGATTCCGGCGCACTCCGGCTTCCAGCGAAGCGCGGCGGGCCGACGCGGCCTCGATGCGCCGCATGTGCTCCTGCTCCGCCACCTGCCACATCTCCATGATCTGGGGACCCCACATGGCTTGCACCTCCTTGTCGTGGTTGCTCTGGCGTCACCATCATTCAGGTTTCGCTGGTGACAGCATACCACACCACCGTCACTTGTCAAACGGTTTCGCCGGTGACCTCTGTGAGGTACGATCCACCCCGTGAGTGACCACGACGACGGAGAGCAGGCCCCCCGCGGCCTGCTCCTGCTGCAGGAGCTGGTGAACAGCCTCGACTACCCGTCGGGGCCGGATGAGCTGGGGTCGCCGGAGCGGGCCACGGCCTGGCTGCGCCGTCACGGCGTCAGGGTCACCTCGGCGCTCGGCGACGCGGACCGCGAGCGGCTGATCGAGCTTCGTGAGGCGCTCCGCGACCTCTTGGAGACCCACACCGGGAAAGCTGCGGCGCCCGGTGCACGTACCTCGGTGAACCGCGCTCTGGCCGCCGTGCCGCTGACGGTCGAGCTGCGTGAAGACGGCGGGGTCCTGGCACCGGCGTCCAGTGGTGTCGACGGCCTCGTCGCCCGGCTCTCAGCAGCCGTTGTCGAGGCGACGATCACCGGCACCTGGTCGCGGCTCAAGGTGTGCGCCGCTGACACCTGCCGGTTCGCCTTCTACGACCGCTCCAAGAACGGCAGCCGAGCCTGGTGCTCGATGCAGGTGTGCGGCAGCCGGGCCAAGGCGCGTTCATATCGCGAGAGGCGGCGAACCACGGCGTAGAATTTCCCAACTACCGTTCAGGAAGGAGGATTAGGTGTTCGCACGCCGCATGCTCAGGGGTTTCCGGCCTGCCCTATTGATCAGCTGCGTCGGCGTCGCCATCGCGGCGTCGTTCGCCTTGGCTCCCGTGGCAGGGCGAGCGGACACGACGACATTCGGAGCTACCTACGTCGACACCACGCTGGCAGGAGGCGAGCCCTTCGTCATCTACAGCCACGCGGGCAAGGATCTGGTGTATGCAGCCCACGAGGGCACCACGCACATCGACAGGACCTACGTCGGCGATCCCGACAGCAGCTGCGACATTCTGCCGCCGAAAGCCGGCGTTCCCAGCGGCTACGCCTGCGATTACAACAACCACATCAACCAGTGGTATTCCACCGACGGCGGCGCGACCTGGACGTTCGAGTCCGTGACCAACAACCCGCTGTATGGCAGCTCCACCCTGGACACCGGATTCAGCGACCCGTCGCTCACCGAGGATGCGCCGCCGTCCAGTGGCTCCAACCCGCAACTTGTGTACGACACGGGCATCGACCTCGCCAACGACGCCCTGTACGCGTCGGCCGATGGCGGCCAGACGTGGGGAGGGACAGCGGACTGCACCGAGGGTGACCGGCCCTGGCTCGCCGGCGGTCAGAACGGCGAGGTCTTCCTCGCCACCGACTTGGAGGCCCCCGCGCCGACCGGGGTTGGAACCAACACGGTTTCCGGCCATGCGTACTTCCACGCTCTGGTGCAGGAGACGACGGTTGGCAGCACGACCACCGTCACCGGGATCCTCTGTGACCAGAACGCGATCAGCGACCCGGCAGGCGGCGACGCGCAGGACTACTACGACCGCATGGGCGACGCCAGTGGTACTGGCGACACCGGCGACATCATCGAGGGAGACGCCGGTTTCAGCGACCACGGCTTCGGGATCGGTGTGCTGCCCAACGCTTCGAATGCCTGGGGCGCGGGAGTCACGGGCGTCGCCACGGGGAGCTTCAACGATTACGAAGGAACCCAGTGCAACAGCAGCGGCGGTGGCCCTGAGATCGGAA
>JAFAJR010000053.1 GCA_019236085.1 Candidatus Dormiibacterota bacterium | reverse complement strand
ATGAAGTTTTCGGACCACGCGTACCAGAGGCCGAACGTCAGCTTGTGATGGTGGTAGCGGCGGAAGACAGAATCCTGGGAGAAGTAGTCGAGCGTGTCGTGCATCCAGCCCATGTTCCATTTGAAGGCGAATCCGAGCCCGCCCATGCTGGTCGGCCGCGACACCCCGGGCCACGCCGTCGACTCCTCGGCGATGGTGACGATGCCGGGATAGCTTTGCGGCAGCTGCTCGTTCACCTCGCGCAGCAGCGAGATCGCCTCCAGGTTCTCTCGGCCGCCGTACCGATTGGGCAGCCATTGCCCGGGTCGGCGGGAATAGTCCAGGTACAGCATCGACGCAACGGCGTCGACGCGCAGCCCGTCGATGTGGAACTCCTCCGCCCAGTAGCGCGCGTTTGCGACCAGGAAGTTGCGCACCTCGTTGCGTCCGTAGTTGAAGACATAGGTGCCCCAATCGGGATGCTCGCCACGCCGCGGGTCGGCGTGCTCGTAGAGCGCCGTGCCGTCGAAGCGAGCCAGCGCCCAGGCATCCTTGGGGAAATGGGCCGGCACCCAGTCCAGGATCACGCCGATGCCGCGCTGGTGCAGCTGGTCGACGAAGAAGCGGAAGTCGTCCGGCGAGCCGAAGCGCGCCGTGGGCGCGTAGTAACCGGTGACCTGGTATCCCCACGAGCCACCGAAGGGGTGCTCCATCACCGGGAGCAGCTCGACGTGGGTGAAGTGCATCTCCTCGCAGTACGCGGCGAGGCGCTCCGCCACCTCCCGGTAGCTGAGGGCCCGGTCGTCGTCACCGCGCATCCAGGAGCCCAGGTGCACCTCGTAGATCGACATCGCCGATGCAGTCCAGACGCGGTGGGCGCGGTCGCGCATCCACTCCCCGTCGTGCCACACGTGCTGTGAGCGCTCCACCACGCTCGCCGTCGCCGGCGGGTGCTCGGTGGCGCGGGCCATGGGGTCCGACTTGAGGATCTGCATGTGGTCTGCACGCGTGACACGGAACTTGTAGCGAGTGCCTGCCCCGATGTTCGGGACAAAAAGTTCCCAAACTCCAGAGCTCCCCAGCGAGCGCATGGGCCAGGTCCGCTCGTCCCAGTAATTCGCGTCGCTCACCAGGTGGATGCCACGCGCGTTCGGCGCCCACACGGCAAACGCGGTGCCGCTCACCCCTTGGTGCTCGATGACCCGCGCGCCCAGCCGCCGCCACAGCTCACGGTGGCTGCCCTCGCCGATCAGATGCAGGTCGAGGTCGCCGAGCGTGGGCAGGAAGCGATACGGATCCTCAGCCTCCCAGGCAGCGGACTGCGTGCGAAAGCGCAGCCGGTAGCCGCTGAGGTCCGACACCGGCACCGCTGCTTCGAACAGTCCACCACCGTGGATGCGCTGCATGGCGACGACACCGCCTGTGTGCGCCACCTGGGCCTCGACTGCATCCGGGTGAAATGCACGCACCACTGTCGACGCCCCCTGGGGGTGGACGCCCAGCAGCGAATGCGGGTCGCGGTGCGTCCCGCTGCGCAGTGCCTCCATCTCCGCGCTCCAGTCGCGCGGCGGCGGTTGTGGCGTCACGTCACACCTCGCAGCAGGAACCTGATGGGGATCGAGGCCCACGACGGTCTGTGGCCCAGCTCGTAGCCGGTCTCGTACACTGCCTTGTGCACCTCGAACGCGCGGCGCGCCACCAGCGTCGCGCCCGGTGACGGCAGCAGCGGGCTGTCACCGACAGAGTGGAGATACGCGCTCCAGAATGAGTCGCGGTTGGCGGCCGCCCAAGCGTCGCCGTAGGCGACGAGCTGCTCCCACTCGGCGCTCCCCGGACGGGAGCGCTCAGCGAGGGCGACGGCTGCGGCGTAGTCGAACGAGCGCAGCATGCCGGCGACGTCGCGCAGCGGCGACGAGCGCTGCCGCCGCTCCTCCGGTGGCCGGTCGGGCTCGCCTTCGAAGTCGAGGATCACCCAGCCGGCTGACACACGGAGCATCTGCCCCAGGTGCAGGTCGCCGTGGACGCGAATGCGCAGCCCTTCCGCTGGCAGCTCGCGCACGGCGTCGAAGCGCGCCACCAACGACGACCGTGCCTCGCGCAGTGGGTCGAGCTGCGGGGATTCGTCATCCAACAGCACGTCCAGGTCATGCGTCATCGAATCAGCCCAGGCGTCGAGTGTTGCCGCGTCGATCGGCAGCGGCTCGAAGCCGGCGCCGAGAGCGCTCGCAGCCAGAGTCAGGTGCAGTCCCGCAGTGACGCTGCCCAGCCTCGCCGACTCAGCTATGAACGCGCCGCCCTGGTCGTCGACGGCCAGGTGCACCTCGCGCATCGACGCCTGCCCTTGCTCCTCGGCGTCGGCGTACAGGTCGCGAAGCGAGGTCAGCGCGAGCGCCCAGCCCTCGGTGGCGTTGTGCATGAACGGTTGCAGCAGCACCAGCGGCGAGTCGGTGGCGTCGCGCTCGTAACGCATGTCGCCGAGCACAGGCACCGCGCTGTTGAAGCCGGCGCGGCGCAGCGCTGTCGCCATTTCCAGCTCCTGCGAGGGACCGTCTTCGATGCGGCGCAGATGTTTGAAGAAGTACCGCTCGTCGAGCACCAGCGACGTGTTGCTCTGCTCCACGCTCAGCATGCGCACGCCGGGCTCGTCCTCCGGCGGCAGCTGCGCGTCGCCGGCGCGTTCGGAAACCAGCGAGCCGCGAGCCGCCGGCGTCGTTCCCGAGTCACGGATCTGACGCCAGCACCACTGCACGTACAGCGCGTCGCCGAGCGCGTCGTACACCAGACGGGCGTCATCGCCGCTGCCGACGCGCGTGATCATGTACTCCGGTGAGCGCTCCGCTAACGCGTCCTCCGGAGCTCGCACACCCAGTGGCAATGCGTACCGTGATGTGCCGCCGTCGTCCCAGGTCACCGCGACGACGCAGAACAGGAGCGCGGGGTTCGCGTCCGCGATCTGCGCCGCATCCTCGATGTCGACACTGCGCACCTCGCGTCCTGCAGCGCCGGACCAGCGCTGCCGCACCACGTAGCGCCCCACCTCGTCCAGCGCGGATTCGATGCCGAGGTCGGAGAGCAGCTGCTCGGCGGATGCGCGGCTCACGTCTCCAGCGTCGCGAGCGTGAACCAGTAGAAGCCGTGCGGGGCCATGGTCAGCAGGTACGGCAGCTCGCCGATGCGGGGGAAATGCACCTTGCCCAGCATCTCAACGGGGACCAGGCCGCGGTAGCGCCGGAGGTCGAGCTCCACCGGCTGCGCGAAGCGTGACAGGTTGTTGACGCACAGCACCACATGGTCGTCAAGCGTACGGAGAAACGCAAACACCGACGGGTTGGCGGCGTCGAGCGCTTCGAACGAACCCTCGCCGAACACCGGCCAGCGTTTGCGCACGCCGATGAAGCGGCGCAGCCAGTGCAGCAGCGACGACTCGTTGCGGCGCTGCTGCGAGACGTTGCAGGCTGAGAACCCGTACACCGGGTCCATCAACGGGGGCAGGTACAGCTGCGCAAAATCGGCGCGGCTGAAACCGCCGTTGCGGTCCTCGCTCCACTGCATCGGGGTGCGCACCCCGTCGCGGTCACCGAGGTACACGTTGTCGCCCATGCCGATCTCGTCGCCGTAGTACAGGATCGGCGAACCGGGAAGCGAGAGCAGCAGCCCGTAGAAGAGCTCCATCTGCCGGCGCCCGTTGTTGAGCAGGGGCGCCAGCCGCCTGCGGATGCCGAGGTTGAGCTTCATGCGAGGGTCCTGCGCGTACTCCTGCCACATGTAGTCGCGCTCCTCGTCAGTGACCATCTCCAGCGTGAGCTCGTCGTGGTTGCGCAGGAACAACCCCCACTGCGCGCCGTCGGGCAGCGCTGGTGTGCGTTCCAGGATCTCGATGATCGGATAGCGCTGCTCGCGCCGCAGGCTCATGAACATGCGCGGCATCAGCGGGAAGTGGAAGCACATGTGGCACTCGGGATGCTCCGGCGTGCCGAAGTAATCGATGACGTCCTCCGGCCACTGGTTGGCCTCTGCAAGCAGCACCGTGTCGGGGAACTCCGATTGCAGCGTGGCGCGCAACTCCGCCAGGAAGGCGTGGGTCTCGGGAAGGTTCTCGCCGTTGGTGCCCTCCCGCTCGAAGAGGTAAGGCACCGCGTCCAGGCGGAAGCCGTCCATACCCAGGCGCAGCCAGAAACGGCAGATATTGGTGACCTCTTCCCGCACCGCTGCGTTGTCGTAGTTGAGGTCCGGCTGGTGGCTGAAGAAGCGGTGCCAGAAGTACTGCCCGGCGCGCTCGTCCCAGGTCCAGTTGGAGGACTCGGTGTCCAGGAAGATGATGCGCGCGTCGCTGTACCGGGTGGGCGTATCGGACCACACGTACCAGTCGCGGTATGGGTTGTCCGGCGACGACCGCGCCTCCTGGAACCAGCGGTGCTGGTCCGAGGTGTGGTTGAGGACGAGGTCCATGATCACCCGCATGCCGCGCTCGTGCGCCGCATCCACCAGCCGGCGTACGTCGTCGACGGTGCCGTAGTCCGGGAGCACGTCGTAGAAGTCCGCGATGTCGTAGCCGCCGTCACGCAGCGGCGAGCTGTTGAAAGGCAGCAACCAGATGCAGTCGACTCCCAGCCACTGCAGATAGTCGAGCCGCCCGATCAGGCCGGGGAAGTCACCGACACCGTCGTCATTGCCGTCGGCGAAGGCTCGCACCAGGAGCTCGTAGAAGACGGCACGCTTGAACCACTGCGAATCGCGGCTCATGACTGGCGCAGATGCAGCACGTGTGCCACGCGCCAGGACGGGTCGAGCCGCACGTAGTTCTCGGGGCCCTGCCAGGTGAACGTCTCGCCGCTCAACTCGTCATCCGCCTCGAAGGGACGCGTCGCGCTGATGCCCAGCGCGTCAAGGTCGAGCCAGGTGACGCCGTCGTGGGTCTGATGCGGGTCGAGGTTCACCACCAGGAGCAGGACGTCGGAGCGGTCGATGCTGCTCCTGCTGACGCACAGCAGGTTGTCGCCGCTCACGTGATGGACGTGCAGCGTGTGCAGCTGGGCGATCGCCGTCTCGTGGCGGCGGCGGATGGCATTGAGCGTGGCGATGAAGGGGGCGATAGACCAGGGTGCGTTCCAGTCACGCGGCTTCAGCTGGTACTTCTCAGAGTCGAGATACTCCTCGCTACCCTCGCGCAGCGCGGTGCTCTCCAGCAGCTCGTAGCCGCTGTACATTCCCCACGAGGGGCCGGTGATTGCCGCGATCGCGGCGCGCATGCGGAAGGCGGACGGGCCGCCGTGCTGCAGCGCGGCGTGCAGGATGTCCGGCGTGTTCACCCAGAAGTTGGGTCTGAACCAATCGGCTTCGGCCGTTTGTGCCAGCTCGCGCAAATACTCCTCGAGCTCCCACTTGCTGTTGCGCCACGTGAAATACGTGTAGGACTGCGAGAAGCCGAGCTTTGCCAGCCGCTGCATCACAGCTGGACGCGTGAACGCCTCGGCGAGGAAGATCGCTTCGGGATAGGCGCCGCGCACCTCACGCAGCAGCCATTCCCAGAACCGGAATGGCTTGGTGTGGGGATTGTCGACGCGGAAAGCGCGCACCCCTCGACGAGCCCAGAAGAGCATGACGTCGCGCAGCGCGATCCACAGCGCAGCCGCGTCGTCGGTGTCGAAGTTGATCGGATAGATGTCCTGGTAGCGCTTGGGCGGGTTCTCCGCGTAGCGGATGGATCCGTCGGGCCGGTGGCGGAACCACTGGGGGTGCTCAGTGACCCAGGGATGGTCCGGGCTGCACTGCAGGGCGTAGTCGAGGGCCACCTCCAGCCCCGCCTCGCGGGCCGCGGCGACGAAGTGGTCGAAGTCATCCAGCGTGCCCAGGTCGGGGTGCACAGCGGAGTGGCCGCCGCCGGCGCCGCCGATGGCCCATGGGCTGCCCGGGTCGCCGCTCTGCACCTCGAGCGAGTTGTTGCGCCCCTTGCGGTGGGCCGTGCCGATCGGGTGGATGGGCGGCAGATAGACAATGTCGAAGCCCATCGACGCGATCATCGAGAGCCGGCCCTCGGCGCTGCGAAACGTGCCGCTGCGCGGCGGGTCGGCGCCCTCCGAGCGGGGGAACATCTCGTACCAGGCGGAGAATCCTGCCCGGGGCCTGTCGACCCACAGCGGGAGCGCCGGCGAGACCGTGGCGAAGCTGCGGTCAGCGGTCCGGCGCATGAGCTCGACCACCGCCGGCTGCTCGGCGGCGACCAGCCGGGCCTCGGCGTCTCCCGCCCGGAGCGTTTTCACCAGGGAGCGCAGCGCCGCCCGGTCCGCGGCTGGGACACCGCGAAGCCCGAGCCGGTGCCGGGCCATGAGCACCCCCTCCTCCAGCTCCAGCGTGATGTCCTGTCCGGCGAGGAAGCGGATGCGGAGGTCGCGCAGCCAGGCGCCGTAGTCGTCCGGCATCCCGCAGACCGAGAACCACCACTGGCCGGTTGCCGGCGCGGTCAGCCAGGCCACGTAGCGGTCGTTGCCCTCAGCGAGCATCGGCTCCTCGCCGGCCCGCCGCGGCGGCACACTTCCCGGGCCGGCGGGCGGTTCGCCCGGCCCATGGCGCACCCAGGCGACAAGCGGGTCGTGGCCGTCGGCGACCAGCGTGGCGCGCACCGGGAGCGGCACACCCTGGATGGCTTTGGCCTCCAGTGCCCCGCCATCCACCACGGGACGGATCTCGGCAACGAAGACCCGCCGCCGGTCCCCCAACACGCCATCAGCGAGCGGCGCGGACGGCGGCCGGCGGTCTGTGTGAGTGCGGGACGCTGCTGCTACCTCGCGTGTCGTGAAGGGGAGGACGTCCGGCCTGGCCGAAGTAACGTAGCAGAAGTCATGACCAGGTTTCGGATCGCGCTGGGGGTAGTACTGCTGCTCATCGCCGCCCTGGTCGTCTTCACAGTGGTGCGCTCGCCGATGCCGGCGACGGTGACCGGCAGCGCCTCCGGGGACACGGTCGCCCCCGTGTCGGAGCGGCCGCAGGCCCCGGACTTCACCGGCATCGACGCCTGGATCAACTCGCCGCCGCTCACCCTCGCGTCGCTGCACGGCCACGTGGTGCTTGTCGACTTCTGGACCTTCTCCTGTGTCAACTGCGTGCGCACCATCCCTCACCTGCAACAGCTGGTGGCCGAGTACGCCGACAAGGGGCTGGTGGTGGTCGGCGTGCACTCACCCGAGTTCGACTTCGAGAAGGTGGTGGCCAACGTCCAGTCCGCGGTGCGGCGCCTCGGCGTCACCTGGCCGGTGGCCGTGGATTCGCAGATGGCCACCTGGAATGCGTACCAGAACGAGTACTGGCCGGCGGAGTACCTGATCGACCAGCAGGGACGCATCGCCTACACCAACTTCGGGGAGGGCAACTACGCCGAGACCGACCAGGCTGTGGCGCAGCTCCTTGGGATCACGGCGGTGAGCGGACCGGTGGGGACGCCGGTGCCGGAGGACACCACGCCCGAGCTGTATGCCGGGAGCGACCGGGGCCAGCTCGCCGACGGAGCCGCGTACGGCACCAAGGGCCAGGCGGCCTACTACCCGGACCACGGGCCGCCGGCCCAGGACGACGCCATCCAGGTGACGGGTTCCTGGATCGACGAGGGGCAGTACCTGGTGGCGGCGAGCGCCGGCCACGTGCGGCTCAACTTCCAGGCGGACTCGGTGTATGTGGTAGCCGGAACCGAGAGCGGGCACCTGCTCAGCGTTGAGGTCTCGGTGGACGGAGCGCCGGTGCCGGTTTCGCTCCAGGGGCCGGCCGATCCCGGATCCAGGCTGACCGTGTCCCGGGAG
This sequence comes from Candidatus Dormiibacterota bacterium, assembly GCA_019236085.1. Taxonomy (GTDB): domain Bacteria; phylum Chloroflexota; class Dormibacteria; order Aeolococcales; family Aeolococcaceae; genus JAFAJR01. Next base: position 2,953 of record JAFAJR010000053.1, on the reverse strand, counting down.
GACCTCTTCCATCTGATCACCGGTGAGAAGCCCGGCTACAACCTTATCGACCTCACAGTGCCCGCCGGGTTCGAGCTCTATACCTTCACCTTCGGCTGATGCTCACGATCGGAGCCCTGGCGGCCACGTTCGTCGCCGGCCTCGCGTCCTTCGTCGCGCCGTGCACAGTCCCGCTGCTGCCGGCCTACCTGGCGTGCGTCTCGGGTGCCGGCGCTGCCGACCTGGCCGACGACCGGCGGCGCCACAGCTTCCGGCTGCGCCTGCTTGCCGGCTCGCTGCTGTACGTGGCCGGCTTCACGGTTGTCTTCGTCATCCTTGGGCTCAGCGCGGGCAGCCTCGCCAAGGTCACGGCGCCACAAGGCGCGTCGGGGCGCGCGGTGGAGATCGCCGGCGGTGTGCTGGTGGCGCTGTTCGGCCTCGCCATCTGCGGCGTTGTCAGGATCGGTGCCCTGGAGCGCGTCCGCGGCCTGCGCCTGCCCGACCGGCTGCAGCGGCGTGGCGTGGCCGGGGCCTTCCTGGTGGGAGCGGTCTTCGGCCTGGGATGGACGCCGTGCGTCGGGCCCTACCTGGCTGCGGCCCTGACGCTGGCCGCCCTGTCTGCCCACGCCCTCACGGGAGCGGTGCTGCTGATCGCCTACTCGTTCGGCTTGGGGATGCCCTTCGTCATCGTGGCGCTGCTCTGGGCGTCGCTGCCGGAGCTTCCCCGGCGGGTCGCCCGCCTCGCCCGGCCGCTCACGCTGGCCGGGGGAATCGCCACTGTCGGCCTGGGGGTGCTGGTCGCCACCGGGGCGTACAGCCACCTCACCTCCTACCTGGCACAGCTGTCGACTGCCCACTGACCGGCGAGACGCGGCGTCGCCGAGTGCCAATATGTGAGGTGAGATGGCTGTCGACAACCTTGGCGTGCGCAAGCCACTGCACGACGGTGTCGACTACTACTCCCTGAGTGCGCTGGCTGAGCGTGGCGGCGGCGACGCCGGGCCGTTGCCGGTCACGGTCAAGGTGCTTTTGGAGAATGTGCTGCGGCACGCCGGCGAGCGCTTCGTCCGCGACGGCGACGTGGAAGCGCTCACCTCGTGGAGTGGGACGCCACCGCAGAACGACCACGAACGTCCCTTCATGCCGGCACGGGTGCTGCTCCAAGACTTCACGGGTGTCCCCGCCGTCGTCGACCTGGCCGCCATGCGTGCTGCCGTGGCCCGCGCCGGCGGCGACCCGCGCCGCGTCGACCCGCAGATCCCCGTCGACCTAGTGGTCGACCACTCGGTGCAGGTCGACGCCTTCGGCAGCCCCGACGCCTATGAGCGGAACATCAGCCGCGAGTACGAGCGCAACGGGGAACGGTACGTGCTGCTGCGCTGGGCGCAGCAGGCTTTCAAGGGCTTCAGCGTGGTGCCACCCGGCATGGGCATCGTGCACCAGGTCAACCTCGAGTACCTGGCCCGCGTCGTTCAGGTTCGTGACATCGATGGCACCAACGTTGCGCTACCGGACACCCTGGTGGGCACCGACTCACATACCCCGATGGTCAACGGCATCGGCGTGCTCGGCTGGGGAGTCGGCGGCATCGAGGCGGAGGCCTGCATGCTGGGACAGCCGCTGTTCCTGCTCACGCCGGTGGTGGTCGGGGTGCGCTTCGTCAACGCGTTGCTGCCAGGAACGACGGCAACCGACCTGGTGCTGACGCTCACAGAGATGCTGCGCAAGCACGGCGTGGTCAACAAGTTCGTGGAGTTCTGCGGCGACGGCCTGTCCTCGATGTCCGTGCCGGACCGGGCCACGCTGTCCAACATGTCGCCGGAGATGGGCGCCACGGCGTCGCTCTTCCCGGTGGACGACCAGACCCTGAGGTACCTGCGGGACACCGGCCGCGACCCAGCCCAGGTGGACCTGGTGGAGCGCTACAGCAAAGAGCAGGGGATGTTCCGCGTCGACGGCGCGGCGACACCGCGTTTCAGCGAGCTGCTCGAGCTCGACCTCGCCGGCGTCGAACCCAGCCTTGCCGGCCCCAAACGGCCGCAGGACCGGGTGCCTCTGCCGCGGGTCTGGCAGTCCTTCACCGACGTGTGGCACAGCGACGGCGCGCGCAACGGCGATGGCGATGGCGCGCTGCACGACGGCTCGGTGGTGATAGCCGCCATCACGTCGTGCACCAACACCTCCAACCCGGCGGTGATGATGGCTGCGGGGCTGGTCGCCCGCAAGGCGGTGGAGCACGGCCTCTCGACCCCGGAGCATGTGAAGACCTCGCTCGCCCCGGGGTCGCGTGTGGTCACCGACTACCTGGAACGGGCCGGGTTGCTCGAGCCCCTCGACCGGCTGCGCTTCAACCTCGTCGGGTATGGGTGCACCACCTGCATCGGCAACAGCGGGCCGCTGCCCGACGAGGTTGCGGCCCGGGTGGAGCGCGACGACCTCGCCGTCGCCGCGGTGCTCAGCGGGAACCGCAACTTCGAGGGGCGCATCCATCCGCAGGTGAAGGCTGCCTACCTGGCATCGCCGCCGCTAGTGGTGGCCTATGCGCTGGCAGGGCGGCTGGACATCGACCTCACCAGCGAGCCGCTGGGGATAGACCCGCAGGGGCGGGGCGTCTTCCTCCGCGAGCTCTGGCCGTCAACCCAGGAGGTGGCCGACGCCGTCGCCGCCGGGGTGGCCAAGGACCTGTTCAACAGCGAGTACGCCCGCATCTTCGAGGGCGACGAGCACTGGCAGGAGCTGCCGGCGCCGTCGGGCGACCTCTTCGAATGGGACCCGCAGTCGACCTACGTCCGCGAGCCCACCTTCTTCGTCGACCTGCCCGCCGAGCCGGCGCCGCCGGCGGATGTCAGCGGCGCCCGGGTGCTGGCCCTGCTCGGCGATTCCATCACCACCGACCACATCTCCCCTGCCGGCACGATCCACAGCGCCAGCCCGGCGGCCGCGTATCTCAAGGACCACGGAGTCGAGGTGCGGG
>JAFAJR010000395.1 GCA_019236085.1 Candidatus Dormiibacterota bacterium | reverse complement strand
GTTCCGGGGTCTCGGTGACCCGCTCCGCGGCGACGCTTGCCAGCGGCGCGCAGAAGTAGATGAAGGCCTCGAGCAGCAGCAGCGCGCCGAGGATTCCCGTGGCCAGCGCCGGCGAGCGCACCACCATGGCCACGCCTCCGGCGGCCGCTGCCAGGGCGATCAGGATCTCGGCACGGGCCGAAAGGAGCGCCGTCCACAGTGCCGACGACTCCTTCTTCTTGGGAGTGCGGAGGAACTCGGCCTGGCGGCTCACCAGACCCCGAAGGCAGGCGAGCGTGACGACCCAACTCAAGGCGAACCACACCCGGAGCGCCTGCCATGCGTCCTGCCAGGTGCACCTCGTCGTCTGGCGCATGGCCCAGGTGGCTCGCAGCAACCCGGTGGCGGCGAAGGCCAGCGGCACAACCAGCACCGCGCCTGTCAGCTGCCGCAGCGGCAGCTGATGGTGCAACGCCGTCATGAGCGCTGTGAGCAGCAGCAAGGCGGTGAACGCCGCGGTGAGCGGCTCACCGAACCACTGCAGAGCGCCGAGTAGGTAGTGCATGCGCTGGCGCCGGGTGAGCCGGAGCTCGTGCTGGCCGAAGGGCAGCAGCTCGCGCCACCACAGCCGCAGGATCTGCACGCCGCCGAGAGCCCAGCGGAAGCGCTGCTTCTTGAGGCCGTCGAAGTCCAGCGGCATGATGCCGGCGCCGTAGGCGGCCCGGTCGTACACGCCGCGGTAGCCGTGGCCCAGGATCCGCAAGCTGGCCTCAGCGTCCTCGGTGATGCACTCCTCGTTCCAGCCCCCCACCTCCTGCAGCGCCGAGCGCCGGATGAGGCCCATGGTCCCGCAGAAGATGATGGCGTTGCGGTGGGCCCGCGACGGCATGCTGAGGTCGAAGAAGTACCGGAAACTGTAGAAGAGACCGCGCAGATAGCGGTTGTCGCTCCAGTCGCGGTAGTTCTGGGAGCTCTGCGCGAAGGCCACCTGGGGGTCGTCGAAGTGGCCCACCATGGCGGTCAGGAAGTCCGGCTCGACGCGGTAGTCCGCGTCCACCACGCCGACGATCTCGACCTCTGCGGGCAGGCGCCGGGTCGCCTCGTTGCAGGCACCCGCCTTGAACCCCGGCCACGGATCAAGGTGCATGAAATGGAACCGAGGGCCGAGCCGCTCGCAGAGGTCGCGCAGTGGCTGCCACAGCTCGGGGTCCTTGGTGTTGTTGTCGACCACCTGCACGATGAGATGGGGGTAGTCGAGTCGCGCAAGCGATTCCAGGGTGGGCTGCACGATCTCCACCGGCTCGTTGTACGTGGCCACTTGCAGCGCCACCCAGGGCTGGCGGGTGACCGGCGGACGGGCGGGGGTCCGCTCGCGCCGGCTCACCACGTCCACCACCTCGAAGGCGTAGGAGACCGAGAGCGCGAGGGCAGCGATCTCGAGGAGCAGCAGCAACGAGGACGCGGCCATGATCCCTGCCCCCAGGCCCCGGGCGTAGGTCTGATAGGCCGCGTAGACCAGGTAGGCCAGGGACGCCAGGAGCACTGCGGCGAACAGCAGCGCGCCGACCCAGCTCCATCTGGGGTTGGCAACCCGGACAGCGAGCATGACCACAAGCACCACCAGGCAGAGCACGACGCACCCGGTTGGATCGCGAAGCACCAGCTCCGCGATCAGTCCAGCGGCAGCCAGAGCGACGGCAACGCAGGGCAGCGACAGGAAGAAGCGGGCGCGGCGCAGGCCGGGGACGATTGCCGCCAGGGTTCCGAGCCCCAGGCACAGGCTGAAGACGATGAGCGCTTCGAAGAGCACGCCGGCCCTGAACCTCCCTGTCGGCGGTAGAAAATTTGATAGCTAGGCTATCATCACCGTCCAACGGGGCTGACCGGCCCGAGGGTTTCGCAGCAGAAGGGGACTCGTGCTCGGCTCGATCGTCCAGCGGCTGCTCCGCACCTATCCCGGCCGACTGATCCAGGCGTATGCCGGCAGCCAGGCCGGCAACTACGCGGGAACGGTGGCGTTCAACGCCTTCATCAGCATGTTCCCCCTGATCGCAGGCATCGCCGCGATCATCGGGCTGGCCGTCCCCAGCCCGCAGGCGCAGCAGCAGTTCATCAACAGCGCCACCTCCTTCTTCCCCGGCGACGCCGCCAGCGCGCTGTCGGCCACATTGAGCAAGGTCCACGACGCCTCCGGGATCCTCGGCGTCATCGGCATCGTCGGCTTCCTCTGGAGCGGCAGCTCGCTGTTCACCACGCTCGAATGGGTCCTGGGCCGCATGGTGGGCGCGCGCCAGCGCAGCTTCCTGCGCCAGCGGGCCATGACCCTGATCATGACGCTCGTCTACCTCGTGGCCATCGTCGGCTCGATCGGCCTCAACAGCATCGTGGCCATCGCCCACGGGCTCCCGTTCGTG
>JAFAJR010000333.1 GCA_019236085.1 Candidatus Dormiibacterota bacterium | reverse complement strand
GCCCCGCGGGCGGCGTATCGACGCCTGTTTCTCGCTGGAGATGGACTCCTGGCAGGGGCAGGATCGGGTCCGAGCGCGGCTTCGCGACCTGCGGCCGGCGGATGTTGCTGCGCCGGTGGCCCTGGCGGGATAGCGCTCCGAGCGCTGGAACGAGTCACCAACCGCCTTTGGCGGACGCGGTCGGACCCCGGTGGGGTCCGCCGCTCGCTCTCGCCGCGATCCGTGCAACACCGTCGCGGCTCCGAGATGCCGCCTCAGGTGGACGGCGGCTTGCTCCCTGCGTCCAGTCAGCCGGCCAGAGCGACGGGCGCGGCTGCCTCCGCCGGACGCAGGTCACGCAACCGCGCGCGCACTCTGTCCTGACCCTGCCACGAGTCCATCTCCACAGAAAAGCAGGCGTCAATCCGGCGGCCGCGCGGCAGGTGCTGTTCCAGTCCAGGCTTGTGGAAGGCGATCGCCTCCAGCACGCCGTCGGCACCGCCAAGCACGATGCGCAGGTGCTGCCGCTCGGCTCCGAAGGCGGACGTGGTGAGCACCCTGGCGTCCCGCAGCGCCAGCAGCGGCGACGGGTTGCCCTGGCCGCACGGTTCCAGCGCCTCGAGCTCCCGGCACAGCACCGGTGTGGATTCGGACGCCGTCAGCACCGCATCCACCTCGAACGTCCGCTGCCGCGGCGCTCCGTCCAATTGCTCAGCGACGGCTGCCTCGACGGCGCGGCGGAACTCCTCGAAGCGCTGCGCCTGCAACGAGAACCCGGCTGCTGCGACGTGGCCGCCGTAGCGGATCAGCGTGGAGGCGGCGCCGTCAAGCGCTCGCACGATGTGCACGCCGGGCACCGACCTCGCCGAGCCCTTGGCCTCGCCAGGATCGAGGCTGACGGCGAACGCCGGCCGGGCGTACCGCTCCACCAGCCGTCCCGCCACCAGGCCGACGACACCCATGGGCCAGTGCTCGGCGCCGACCACGATCGCCGCGGCGTCGTCATCCAGCATGGCCACCTGCTCCTCGGCCTCGGCCAGCGCCTCGACCACCGCGAGCTGCCGCCGGCGGTTCTGCCCGTCGAGCTGCAGGGCGAGGTCGTGCGCCGCGGCAGGATCGTCCGCCAGGCACAGGTCGAGGGCCAGCTTGGCGTCCTCCATGCGTCCCGCGGCATTGATCCGCGGCCCGACGCCGAATGCGACATCCGATGCGCGCAGCGCCAGGGGCAGGGCGGCGCACTCACAGAGTGCCCGGACGCCAGGTACGTTGCTGAGCTCCGCCATCCCTCGCTGCACGATGGCGCGGTTCTCGCCGCGCAGCGGCATGAGGTCGGCGATCGTCCCCAGTGCTGCAAGCGGCAGCGCAGCAGCGGCGGCACCACTGTCAAGCACGCCCTCCTTTTCGAGGGCCTGCACCAGCTTGAAGGCGACGCCGGCCCCGGCGAGACCGTCGAACGGGTAGAGCGACCCCTCGAGCTTGGGATTGACAAGGGCGTCGGCCGGCGCCAGCCGGGGTTCGCCGTCGGGCGCCGCAGGAAGGTGGTGGTCGGTGACCACCAGGCGCATGCCGGAAGGGCGGCCCTGGGCCACGTCCACGCTGCTGGTGCCGCAGTCGACTGTGATGACGCAGCTGACGCCGCACTCCCCCAGCTCCGCCAGTGCCGCGCCATGAAGCCCATACCCCTCGGTCATGCGGTTGGGGATGTAGGGCACGCAGTCAACACCACGATTCCGGAACGCTCGCACCAGCATTGCGCATGCGGTGACGCCGTCGGCGTCGTAGTCGCCATACACCGCAATCCGCTCGCCGTTGTTCACTGCGGCGGAAACTGTGCGCACCGCGTCAGGCATCCCCGGCAGCAGCAGCGGATCGTGCAGCAACCCGTCGCGCTGCATGAATGCAGACGCACTCTGGTTGTCGTGACCGCGAGCCGCGAGCACCGCGCCTACCACCGGGTGATACCCCGGCAGCGGCTGCACGTCGTTGAAGTGCCAGCGCCTCGATGCAGGATTCATGGATGCTCCGGTTGGTGCGACGTCGGGTGCGACGGGTGCTTGGTTAAGCGCCGAGTCTAAGGTTCGCCGCAGGCGGCGACAACTGCGTGTCGCCCCGCTCAGCAGAGCGCTTGGGCTACGACGCGGCTGGTGGTGGCTCGGGAGGCGGCGGCACGCTCGAGCCTGTCGCGGCGGGGGCCGCCGGCGCTCCCTGCGGGCCGGCGTACATGCCGCTGAAATCGACACGCGGCGCCTGCTCCACGACGGCGCGCTGCGCCTCGTCGATGTGGAAGAACTCGGCAGGCGTGAAGTGGAACATCCCGGCGATGAGGTTCGAGGGGAACGCCTGGATGCGCCGGTTGAAGTCCTGCACGTTGCTGTTGTAGACGCGCCGCGACGCCTGGATGCGGTCCTCGGTGTCGGCGAGGGTCGCCTGCAGCTGCAGGAAGTTCTGGTTCGCCTTCAGCTCGGGGTAGTTCTCGGCGACGGCGAAGAGGCGGCCGAGCGCTTGGACGAACGGCCCCTCGGTGGCCGATGCCTGGGCGGGGCCCTGCGCGGCCTGCGCCGCCGACCGTGCCCTGGCGACCTCCTCGAAGACACCGCGTTCGTGCGCCGCATATCCCTGCACCGTGGCGACGAGGTTGGGCACCAGGTCGTAGCGCCGCTTCAGCTCGGTGTCGACGTCGGCCCATGCGCTCTGCACAGCGTTGCGCTGCGCGATGAACCGGTTGTACGAGGCCGCGAAGGCGAGCGCGATCACCACGATGATCACGAGGATCACGATGAGCGCGACCACTGCCGTTTCCTCCGAGAGCTGGATGCGGGTGCCCGCAGCTTATCGCGCCGGAGACGCGGAGCAGGCGTCAGCCAGGAGCGGGCTGCGCGCGCTGCCGAACGACTGCAGGCACACGCTGGAACACGGCGCACGCTTCATCGAGGAATGCGCCGAGCAGCTCGGGGCGGCAGGGCGGTGACCCGTAGACCACCAGGTACGCCGATCCAGTGGCGATGTTGATGTCGTCGGCGCAGCCGAGGATCGCCTCCATCATGCGGGGGTCGAGCAGCGTCACGGCGAAGGCCCGGTCATCTGACGTCACCAGGTAGCGCTTGTTGAAGTCGATCGACTCCATGTCGATCTCGGATCCCTCGACGCGGTCCACCAGCGACGCCAGGAGGTGGCGCGGCGACACCTGCACCGCGGGGACGTCGCAGCCCAGGGGGAGCCGCACCATCGACCAGCGCACCACCCGCTGGTCGCGTCCCTCACCCACCACGTATTGGTAGTCGGCATAGCTGAACGACGTCCCCTTCCAGTCACCGTCGATGCAGCGGTCCCAGCGCCGGCTGCGTCCGCGGTCGCACAGCGGGATGCCGGTGTCACTGAGGTCGCCGCTCTGGGAGTACCTGCAGCCATTGGCCGCGGCGAAGCTCGCCATGGCGCGGTTGCGCTGCCCGGCGCGCACCACAGCCAGGTAGGAGAAGACGGCCACCAGCAGCACCACGCCGATCAGCACGATGAGGTCGGAGCTGATCCCCGACCCCACGGGGGCAGGGGCAGGTGCGGCGGCCAGGCCTACCGTCAGCGAACTCACGGTTCTGACACCTTCCCGATGTTCGGCGCTGGCCGCCTGGTCATGACAACGCCCGGCGGGGACAATCCTTGCGCGGCCGCTTCAGCCGCGCATCAGCTGCCGCAACACCAGCTGCAGGATGCCGCCGTGGTGGAGGTACTCCACGTCGGTCTCGCTGTCCAGGCGGCACAAGGTCTCGAAGCGGGTCTCCCGGCCGTCGTCGCTCCGCGCCACCACTGTCACCGACGACCCTGGCCGCGCCGCGGCGATTCCGGCGATGTCGTAGCGCTCCCGGCCGTCGAGACCGAGGGACGCCGCGCTCTCGCCGTCGCGGAACTGCAGCGGCAGGATCCCCATGCCGACGAGGTTCGCGCGGTGGATGCGCTCGTAGGACTGGGCGATCACCGCACGCACCCCGAGCAGCAGCGGGCCCTTGGCCGCCCA
>JAFAJR010000313.1 GCA_019236085.1 Candidatus Dormiibacterota bacterium | reverse complement strand
GTCGACCACGAAGGACGCACCTCGGACGGCTCGCTGCGGTCTCCGTCGCTGATCGCGGTCCGCGACGACGTAGACCCAGTCTGGTGCGTCCGCCGCGACGCCGTTTTCCCGCCGCAGCCGCTGAGACGGCGGTTCATGCCCACAGTGCTGGAAGCGTTGCCGCTGGACGCCGCAGTCATGCCGCACGGCACCGAGTAGCGCTCACAAACGAACGTCCCCACCGTCCGCAGCGACGATAGGGTCGTATGAGGAGCGAGCGGGATAATTTTCAGTCCCGCGAGCGACGAGTAGATCCCGTGTCGCTAGGACGGTGGGGACGTCCGTTTCGTGGGTTTGCTCGAGCGCAGCGGGCATTCTGTTGCAACGCCGTGGAGCACAAGCTTCGAGGACGTGTGCGATGATCGTGCTTACCGTACGCAGGAGCTCCCCGCATGGTGCGATCGGCCTGTGGCGGCGGAGGGGTGACCACGATGGCCATCCTCATGTGTCCTCCCGACTTCTTCGGCGTGGAGTACGAGATCAATCCGTGGATGCACGTGCAGGTCGCTGTCGATCGCGCAACCGCGGTGGAACAGTGGGACGCGCTGCACAGGACCTACGACGAGCTCGGCGTCGACATCGAGCTTGCCACCCCGCATCGCGGCCTGCCGGACATGGTGTTCACCGCGAATGCAGCGGTGCTGGCCAACGGCCGGGCGGTGCTGAGCCGCTTCCACCACGCCGAGCGCGCCGGTGAGGAGCAGCACTGGCGTGCAGAGCTGCAACGGCTTGGCTACACCGTGCACGAGCTGCCGGAGAGTGTGTCCTTCGAGGGAGCCGGTGATGCGCTCTTCTTCGGCGACACCCTGGTGTGCGGTCACGGGTTTCGCACCGACGAGGCTTCGCACGCGATGGTGGCTGATCTGCTCGGCGTCGAGGTGCTGTCGCTGCAGCTTGTGGACCCGCGCTTCTACCACCTTGACACGTGCTTCTGCCCTATCGACGAGCGCACCGCGTTGATGGCCCCAGCTGCCTTCAGCGCTGACTCGCTCGAGCGGTTGCGTGCACTCGTGCCGAATCCCATCGAGGTGCCGGCGGATGTTGCTGCCGGGTTTGCCTGCAACGCTATGCCCGTCGGCGAACGCGTTGTGTCGTCGACGTCCATCACCGCGGTTTCGGAGCCGCTGCGCCGCGCCGGCTACGAGACGGTGGCGCTGCCGATGACGGAGTTCATGAAGTCAGGTGGCGGTGTGCGCTGCCTGTCGCTCCCGCTGCTGCCCTCGGGCGGCTGACGCCGCCGCGTCAGCCGTCGTCCGCCATCAGACGCTGCACCTGCCGCTGATAGCGTGCGGTGTCGTCGAAGACACCGTGGTCGCGGATGCTCGAGGCCCCCTGGTAATACGCGGCCACCGCCGCCCCGGCATCGTTCTGGTGCTCGTCCATCAGACGACGCAGCAGCAGCGCGCCGGCGGTGACGTTGTCCTGCGCAACCCAGATGTCGAGACGCCGCCCGGCGATGTGCCGCGACACCCATTCGCCGGTGAACGGTTCCAGCTGCATCACGCCCACAGCGCCGGTCGGGGACACCAGGTCCTGCTGCCACTGTGACTCCATCCAGGCCACGGCGCGAACCACGATGGCGGCGCAGCCGGTCTGATCCGCGACGTGCGTGATGAGCGCATTCATGCGTGCAAGCCGGCCCGGCACCTGCAGCTCGTCACTGCGTGACAGCTGCGCGTTGACGCCGACGCCGTTGGTGCGGGCCAGCGCGGTGGGGTCGACACCGAAACGCCGTGCAACCTCAACGATCCCCTCGCCGCGCTGCACCGCATAGCTCTCGACGTCGGCGGCGTCTCGCGTGTAGGCCGGGAGGAGCAACGTCGCGTCGGGGATGAGCAGCATGCGGCCGGGCTGCAGCGCCGAAGCGGCATCGATGCCGTTGGCACCGGCGAGCGCCGCAACCGTGGTGGCGTGACGAACCGCGATGTCGCCGAGCGTGTCGCCGGGGTGAATGATGTACGTACCGGCGACGACCGACGCGGGAAGGAGCGTGGTTGCACCGACTGCGGCTGCAAAACGTGTGCGGGTCGGCATGCCTGGGGTTCCTCGTGGTGGGACGTTGTGGGGGAACTGGGAACCGCGCCGTGCGGCGCCAGGTGCAGCGTAGGGGTGCTCCTCGAACCGGTCAAGGCGCCGGAGCCGTCGTCACCATTTCGTGACACACCTCCGCTGCCAAACCCGACCCGGCAGTCGGTGTTACGCTCGGGGGGAACAGATGCGCGGTCCGAGCCTTCGTCGAGCCTCCGTCCCCGCGCCGCTCGCCGCGGCGCTCTTCGGCGTGCTGCTCGGCACGGCGACCTTTCTCATCAGCGCCTGGCTCTGGCGCACCGGGGCGCCGCAGCTGGCGAACATGACCGCCGAAGCAGCGCTGCTCGCAGCGCTGGCCTGCCTTGCCGCCTTCGCGCTGCTCGACGGCCCAGCCCGGATCCGCCGGGCTCGCGTGCCGATCGACCGCGCGCTCCCTGCATCCTGGTGGCCCCGCGACTCGGAAACTGTGCCGCTGCTGGCAGCGTGCGTCGGCGCGCCGCTGGTGTTGGGCGCCGGCGCGGCGTTCCTGCTCTTCCGTTAGAGAAGGCGCCCAGGGCTCTCCGACCGGCCTCGGCGCCTCCGAATCGCGAACAGCACCGCGGCAACTCGCTCTCGCGACTCGAGTCTCCTCGTCGCTCGCCGGACTGAAAATTTTCCGGCTCGCTCCTCGTACGACTCGATCGTCGCTACGAGCGAGGTGCCGAACGGTGCTTTCGCTAGCCGGCACCGAGCCGGTCGAGCGCCCAGAGCGCCGCTTCTCTGACGACGGGATCTGGATCGGCGGCAGCCGCTCGCTGCAACACCGGCACGGCGGCGGCGTCGCCCGCGTTGCCCAGAGCGATGGCACAGTTCCGAGCCAGTCCGGCCCGCCCGGTGCGGTGGATCGACGTCCCGGCGAACTGTCGCTCGAAGCCGGCGTCGTCCAGTTCCAGGCAGCTGGCGAGGTCGAGCGATGGCGGCTCGCCGAGTGGTGTCGGCGCCAGACGCTCGTTGATGGGACAGGCCTCCTGGCAGAGGTCGCAGCCGAAGGCCCACGTCCCCATCAGCGGGCGCAGCTCGAGAGGGATCGGACCGCGGTGCTCGATCGTCAGGTACGAGATGCAGCGCGGTGCGTCGATCACTCCGGGAGCCAGCAGCGCGCCGGTGGGGCAGGCCGGGAGGCACTCCCGGCAGGTGCCGCAGGCCTTTCGTGAGGGCTGGTCGGCAGGCATCTCGGCGGACACCACGATGGACGCCAGCAGCACGTATGACCCTGCCGTCCGTGTGATCAGCTGCGTGTTCTTGCCGCAAAAGCCGATGCCGGCCCGCTCAGCGATCGCCCGGTCGAAGGCCCAGCCATGGTCGATGAACCGCTTGGCTCGAAGGGCCGGGTCGGTGGCGCGCAGGGCAGCGACCAGCCGGTCGCATCGCTCGCCCAGCAGCGCGTGGTATTCGGGATCCAGCGTGGCGTAGGCGGCGACCCGGCCCTTTCCTGGCGCAGTTTCAGCGGGGCGCCGAGGTGACACTGCCGGCGAGTACGGCCAGGCCAGCGCGATGATCGAGCGTCCCCAAGAAAAGCGACGCCGCAAATCGGCAGCGGACTCGATCCGTTCCGGCGAGAACCACGGCATGCCGGCCATGCGGCCCTCGCCGACGGCAGCAAGAGCGCGCCGCCGTGTGGTGGTAAACGGAGCGAGATCGGTGACCCTGGCCGCGGCGAATCCCAGCCGCGCGGCCTCCTCGCCGAGCAGCCGCTTCAATCCCGCCGCGTCCATCGCCTTCGAGGATTGCACGGTCACCACCGTAGGATGGAGGCCATGCGGCGGCGGATGGCGGTGGGCAGCGACTCGGTGCACGCCACGGCGGACTCGGTGGTGGCTCATCTTGAGGACCGCGGCTACGACGTCGTACGCCTGGGGGCCGCCGGCGGTGACGACACGCCCTGGCCTGAGGTCGCCGAGCAGGTGGCCCGGCTCGTGGCCCAAGGAGCTGTCGACGGGGGCGTGGTCTGCTGCTGGACGGGAACGGGTGTCAGCATCGCTGCCAACAAGGTCCCCGGCGTACGCGCGGCGCTCTGCCGCGACCCGGAGACCGCAGCCGGGGCGCGCCGCTGGAACGATGCCAACGTCCTGGCGCTGAGCCTTCAAGCCACCGCCGCCGACGACGCCAGGGACATCGTCGATGCCTGGCTCGCCGTGGACGGCGCCGACGCTGAAGAAGCAGAGAACATCGAACGCGTCCGGCGTCTCGAGGAGCGGTACCGCACCGGCCCGTGACCGATCGCATCCTCTGCGTTATGGGGTCGGGTGAGACCGCGCCCACCATGGTCTCGGTGCATGCCGAATTGCTGCAGCGCCTCGGTCTGCCGCCGGTTCCCGCGGTGATGCTCGATACACCCTTCGGCTTCCAGGAGAACGCCGATGACATCACTGCGCGTGCCCAGGACTACTTCCGTCGCAACGTCGGCTTTCCCATCGGCGTCGCGTCATTCCGCTCCCGTGACGATGCGTCACCACGAGAGTACGAATCGATGCTCGCCGCCGTGAGCGGCGCGCGCTACGTCTTCGCCGGCCCGGGCAGCCCGACGTATGCGCTGCGGCAGTGGCGTGACACGGCACTGCCTCAGCTGCTTCGCGACAAGCTGCGTGACGGCGGCTGCCTCACCTTCGCCAGCGCCGCGGCGGTGGGCATCGGCAGGTTCGCACTTCCGGTGTACGAGGTGTACAAGGTGGGCGAGGCCCCGGTGTGGCACGAGGCGCTCGACCTGCTGCGCGAGACGGGTCTGTCGGCGTGCGTCATCCCGCACTACAACAACGCTGAGGGCGGAACGCATGACACGCGGTATTGCTACATGGGTGAGCGGCGTTTGCGAATGCTCGAGTCGATGCTGCCGGACGAGGTCGACATCCTCGGTGTCGACGAGCACACAGCGTGCATCTTCGACCTGGATGCAGGAACTGTCGCTGTCCGCGGCCGCGGAGCCGTCACCTGGCGCCGGCGCGGCGTTCAGCGCCGGTTCGAAGCCGGCACAGTGATGTCCATCGCAGAGCTTGCCACCGGCTCGGAGATGCAGCCGGTTGTGGCCGAAACCGTGGACACCGTGGTCAACGAGCAAACAGCTGCCACGCCCTTCATGGACGAGGTGACGCGGCAGTCGGATCTCGCCGACTCAGCGCTGCAGCGCGGCGACGTCGACGCCGCCGTCGAGGCGATGCTGGCGATCGACCAGCAGATGAACGACTGGGCGGCGGACACGCTCCAGTCCGACGAGCCGGACCAGGCACGGGCGCTGCTGCGCCGGCAGATGGTCCGGCTTGGCGAGCTGGCCCAGCTAGGTGCGAGAGACCCGCGTGAACCGGTGACGCCGCTCGTCGAGCGGGTCCTGGCGCTTCGCCGGGACATGCGCTCTGAGGGTCAGTACGCCATTGCCGACCGGCTGCGGAACGCGCTTGTCGAGGCGGGAATCGGGGTGCACGACACCCCGGACGGCACCACCTGGGACATCAACTCCGGCGCTGAGCCGGACGCCGGTTAGGCTGCTCCGGCCACCCGAAGCCCTGGCTGCGAGTCAGCAAGGACATCCTGGGCCAGCTGCGTGAGCTCCGAGTCGCGTCCCTGCCACATGTAGCGCAGCATCTCGAAGTCGCCGCGCAGCGACCAGAACGGATGTCCGAACGTGGCCGGGCGGTTCTTCTCGATGACGAAGTGGCTGAACCACGCAGTCCCGTAGGAGACGACCGGAGCTGCCGCCAGCAGCAGCGGCTTGCGCAACGCGACGGCTGAGAGCGCGACTGCGGCGCCGGCGTGCGTCCCGGCGAAGTGGAACCAGCGCGTGGCCGGTTTGCTGTGCTGGCTCACGTAGTAGGGGAAGAAGTCCTCGTAGCTGGCGAACTCGGGCATGAGCACGACCTCCTTCGCGTGAAAGATCCACTCTACCCTGCTCGCACGGCGGCCCAGCCTCAGGCAGGGCCGACCGAGACGGTGCCCGCGATGCCGGAGCCCAGCGTCTTCGACTGCTGCACCGGTGTGAGCGACACCCTGGCCGAGCCCGGCGACCCGGCTGTCAGGAAGAGCCGGATGCTGATCGTCTCCTGGCCACTCAGCGCGCCGCCACAGGTCAGGCCGTTGCTGAAAGTCTCGCGGTCGATGTTGGCGAAGATGGCGTAGTCAGGCCGCACCGGACCCTGGATGCCGATCTGCACGCAGGACTGGGACAGCACGCTGTCGCCCTGGTTGTCCAGCGCGATGTCGACCTCGAACTGCGAGCCCGCCGTCACGTGGTCCGGGAGCACGCCGGCGATCTGCGCGGCGGGCGCTCCTCCCGTGTCGAACAGCGGTGCGACCACGGCGAAGAAGCCACCGAGGATGACGATCCCGATGCCGATGAGCAGGATCGGCCGCGGGTTGGCCCGGAACCAGGCGATCATCCGCCTCAGATACTGCCCGAGGGACGGTACTCGCCGAACACCTCGCGCATGGTGCCGCAGATCTCACCGAGGGTAGCCTCGGCTCGCACCGCGTCGAGCAGCGACGGCATCAGGTCGGCGTCGCCGGATGCGGCGCTGCGCAGCGCCTCCAACGAGGCCGCCGCGGTTGTGGCATCGCGTTCCTGGCGATGCCGGCGCAGCCGCTCCAGCTGCTCTCGCAGCGCGCGTTCATCCGGGCGGAAGAGGAGTGGCGTCTCGGCCTCCTCGGTCTCCGTGTATTTGTTGACTCCGACCACAACTCGCTCGCCTGACGCCACAGCCTGCTCGGCGCGGTATGCCTCGTCTTGGATGAGCTGCTGCATCCACCCGGATTCGATGCAGGCCACGGCCCCCCCTCGCCCTTCGACCTCGCCGTAGAGCGCGGTGGCGCGGCGTTCCAGCTCGTCGGTGAGCCACTCGATGTAATACGACCCGGCGAGCGGGTCCACCGTGTTGGTGACGCCCGTCTCCTCGGCGATGATCTGCTGGGTGCGCACCGCGATGCGCTGCGCCTTCTGCGTCGGAATGGAGAGGGCCTCGTCGTAGCAGGACAGCGCCAGCGACTGCACCCCCCCGAGCACTGCCGCCAGTGCTTCGATGGCGGCACGCACGATGTTGTTCTCCGGCTGCTGCGCCGTCAGTGTCGAACCGCCGGTCTGCGTGTGCGTCCGCAGCATGAGCGACCGTGGGTCACGTGCCTCGAAGCGTTCCGACATGATGCGCGCCCACATCCGCCGCAGCGCCCGATACTTGGCTACCTCCTCCAGAAAGTCGATGTGCGTGTTGAAGATCCAGGAGAGCTTGGGTGCGAAGTCGTCGACGGGGACGCCGCGCTCTATCGCCGCAGCCACATAGGCGCAGGCGTTGGCGATGGCGAATGCCATCTCCTGTGGTGCCGTGCTGCCTGCTTCGCGGATGTGATAACCGGAGAGCGATATCGGATTGAACTTTGACGCGTTGCGCGAACACCACGCGATCAGATCGGCGGCGAGCCGCAGCGACGGCGCCGGCGGGTAGATGTAGGTTCCGCGCGCGACGTATTCCTTGAGCACGTCGTTCTGCACGGTGCCCATCACCGCCGCGGCGGCGACGCCCTGGCGTTCGGCGGCGACCACGTACATCGCCACAAGCACCGCTGCCGGCGCGTTGATGGTCATCGAGGTGCTCACCCGGTCCAGCGGAATCTCGGCGAAGAGATCCTCCATGTCGTGCACGGAATCGATCGCCACTCCCACCTGACCCACCTCCCCGGCGCTGCGCGCGTCGTCGCTGTCGAGGCCCATCTGCGTGGGCAGGTCGAAGGCGACTGACAGGCCGGGCTGGCCGTTGGCCAGCAGGAATCTGAAGCGCTGGTTGGCGTCATGGGCGGTGCCATACCCGGCGTACTGGCGGATGCTCCAGGTGCGTCCGCGGTACATGGTTGGCTGGATGCCACGTGTGAACGGTGGTTGACCGGGGAAGCCCTCGTCACGCAGGACGTCGTGGCCGGCGAGATCCCGTGGTGTGTACAGCGCTTTGACGGGAACCCTGCTCTGCGTCTGGAACTCCGTGCCGTGCTGACCATTGCGCTGCGCCGGGTCGAGCCGCTGCTCCTCCCATTCCAGCAGCGCCTTGGCGAAGTCGTCGTCAGCCGGAGGCGGAGCGTCGTGCTCCCGCTCCGTGATCATGCTCGCAGCATAGCCCGACGATCACCGGGCGCCGTTGTTGGCTGCGCCGTGTGACACTCCGCTCATGGCTCTGCGGATGGTGGAAGCACAGGTGTCGCGTGTGGCGTCGGACCTGGCACGCGGCGGCTTTCGCTTCACCCTTCCGCAGCTGTACTACGCGGCGTGCGCCGATGCTGAGGTTCCCCCGAGCCACGCAGCGGCCAACGGCGAGGCCGGGCTCGGTGTGCTGGTGATGCTGCTGGGGTTGATCCTGATCGGCGTGCGGCCAGCGGGTTTCGTGCTGCTCGGTGCCGGCCTGTTGCTGGTGCTCGCCGGGCTCGCAACGCGCGTCCGCCGTCCGCCGCCCCGCGGCCGGGTGCTGACCATGTCCATCGACGAGTTCAAGCAGCGTTTCGCGACGCTGCCGCTGCCCGGACTGATCGACGACACACCGGCGGATGCACCGGCATCGTCCGGCCCCGATGCGACGAGCCCTGTTGTTGTCGTCTGCGACACGAACCTGACAGCTGCGATGGTTATGGCGAACCTCGCGCCGGGCGCGCTTCCGTCACTGGCCGTGCGTGTTGCAGGCGGTGCCGCAAACCCTGACGGCGCCACAGCTGTGTGCCTGCACGACGCCTCGCCGGCCGGCTGCGCGATTGTTGCGGAGCTGGCAGTTGACAGCGTCCATGTGGTGGACGGCGGTCTGCGGCCGCGCAACCTCGCCGGCGACGATCATGAACAGGTGCTCGAGGGGGCGCCGGCGCGGTTTCCCCGCGACCTCTCACATGTACTTGACGAGGAGGAGATCGAGTGGCTGCGCAGCGGGCGCCGTGTCGAACTCGCGACGCGTACGCCGGAGCAGGTCATGGCCATGCTGCGCGACGCGCTTGGAAACGCCTAGACGTCGACCTGGTCTGCGTCGCGAGCGCCAACCAGGATTGCCATGTTCCCCATGGGATGCTTGTTCTCGTGCATCAGGCTGTGCGCGAGGCCGACCTCGTCGAACGCGAAGGTGCGTGACAGGCAGGGATCCACCTCGTCGCGCGCGACCATCTCGTTGAAAGCGGCGCACTGCTCGTCGTTGGCGAAGTGTGAGCCCTGCAGGCGCTTCTGCCGCATCCACAGGTAGCGCAGATCGACGGCTGCGTGATACCCGGTGGTACCGGCGCATATCACCACCATGCCACCGTTGTCGCACACGAACATCGACGTCGGGATGGTGCTCTCACCCGGGTGTTCGAACACGATGCGTGGGTTGCGCCGCTCGCCCAGCACCTCCCACAGCCTGGCGCCGAACGAGCGCGCGCCCTTGAGCCATTCCGCGAAGGCCGCATCGTCGCGCCAGTCAGGGATGATCCCCCAGTGGTTGAAGTCGCGCCTGTCGATCCAGCCACGCGCTCCGAGCTTCATGCAGTAGCGGCCGCGTTCCTCGCCCGAGGTGACGGCGATGGGAATCGCTCCCTTGGCCTTGGCTATCTGGATCGCCTGCGAGCCGAGTCCCCCGGATCCACCCCAGACCAGCACGACGTCGTTCTCCTGCACATCGTGCGGTGGCCAGCCGGTGAGCATGCGGTATGCAGTGGCGCCGACCAGCATGTAGGCGGCCGCCGCGGCCCAGCTCAGCTGTGTCGGCTTCGGCACCAGTTGATGCGACTGCACCCGCGTGAACTGCGCGAAGCTGCCCCAGTTGGTCTCGTAGCCCCAGATGCGAGCGCTGGGCGAGACGATGGGATCGCCGCCATCAACGATCCAGGGATCCGCCGGATCCCACACGCCGCAATGCGCCACCACGTGGTCGCCCACCTTCACGTTGGACACCCCCTCGCCGACCGCCCACACGATGCCCGATGCGTCGCTGCCGCCGATGTGAAACGCCTCTGACTCGCCTGCCTTCTGACGAGCGGCGATGACATCGACTGGGCGTCCGAGCGCGGCCCAGACGTTGTTGTAGTTGACTCCGGCGGCCATGACGTACACCAGCACCTCGCCGGCGCGTGGCAGCGGTGTTGCGACCGTCTCCTCCTTGAAGGCGCTCAGGGGATCGCCGTATCGCTCGGGCCGGATCAGCTGCGCGACCATCTGCTCTGGCACCTCGCCGAGCGACGGCATGCCACCGAGTTCGTTCACAGCCGTGGCCATGTCACCTCCACCTCCCCCTCACAGCATCCGACGCTATGGTAGTGGAATGGTCCCCCCTCTCCGCGGAGCGCTGCCATGGATTGCGGGAGTGGCGATGCTCGCGCTCGCCGCGTGCGGCAGCTCGACGCCGTCGACAACGCCAACACCTACACCGACTCCGACATCGCAGCCGAGCAGCAGCGCCAGCCCGTCCAGTGCCAGTGGGTCCGGCGCCTACGTGCTCAGCACAGGGCAACTCCCTTCGGGGACGGAGTCCTGGCAGCAGGTTTCGGACGGCACGCTCAACAACAACGCGAGCACGGATCAACGCGCCTGGCAGAATGCCGACAACACGCAGCGCATCGAGATCGACGTGTTTGTGGAGACATCCAGCGCCGCGGCGGAAGGAGACTACATGCAGTGGTCGTCGGCGATCCAGCAGAAGGCGACCAGCATCACCGCCAGGCCGGCGTGCGCGGCGACGCTGCAGATCGTGTCGTTGTGTGATGAGCTGATCGGTCAGACAACTGACGGCAAGAGCCAGGACCTCATGACCTGGCAGCAGGAGCGTGTCCTTGTCGCGGTGTTCCTGGTCAATGCGAACACGACTGCCGACCAGTCGTATTTCGAGAAGGTGTGCGTCGCCGAGAACCAGGCGCTGTCGAACATCGTCGGTCCCTGAGGCCGCGTCGTCTATTCGACGACGCCACCGACAACTGTGGGCGGCTCCATCACGAGGCTCTCGGGCACGCCGCGCTGCGGCTGACGATGCCGCCACACCGACGGGACCAGCAGCGCTGCAGCTGCGAGGCCGAGCAGGCACATCACGCCGCCCGAGACGATCGACACCTGCACCGTGAAGGCGCTGGCGACGCCACCCGACTCGAGGTCGCCGACATACGGACCGCCGGCCACCACCATGAAGTAGAGCGCGCTCAGGCGGCCGCGCAATGCGTCCGGCACGAGCGTCTGCATGATGGTGGAGCGGCTCACTGCACTGAGGCTGTCGGCTGCGCCGGCGACCACCAGCAGCGCCAGCGCGATCCAGAACTGCGTCACAAAGCCGAACGCGATGATTGCAGCACCCCACACGGCGATGGCCACAACGATGACCCGGCCCAGGCGTACGGTGTGACGCATCCATCCTGTTGAGAGCGCACCTGCAGCGCTGCCCGCGCCGATTGCCGCATACATGAACCCCAGTCCCTTCGCTCCCACGTGGAACGTGCTGGTGGCCAGCACCGGGAACAGCGCGCGAGGCATGCCGAAGACCATGGCGCAGAGGTCCATGGCGAATCCACCGAGGATCACGGGCTGTGTCCGCGCGTAGTCGAGGCCGCGCTTGATGGCCTGCACCGGCGGTTCGTGCTGCTCACCGTGCGGCCGCTGCGCTGAGAGTCGGAACACCGCGTACAGCGCGGCGCCGAACGTCGCCACGTCGATGGTGTACGCGAGCGGCAGACCTGTTCGGGCGATGACAAGGCCGCCCAGCGCCGGACCGGCGACGACGGACGTTGAGAACATCGCGAAGTTGAGCGAGAGCGCGCCGGGGAGACGCTCCGGCCGCACCACGTTGGGCACGATCGCGCTGCGCGCCGGGGCGTCGACGGCGCCGATGCCCGCGGCCGCGGCAACCACAAGGTAGATGCCCGCAAGTGGCGGCCGGCCCCACAGCGCGCCGAGCGCGAGCAGAGCTGAGCAGCCGGCGAGGCCGAGCTGCGTGACGAGCAGGATGCGCCGTCTGTCGAAACGATCTGTGAGTGCGCCGGCGCCCAGCGACGCCGCTACCAACGGCGCCGCCTGCACCACGCCCGCTGCGCCGACTGCGAGAGGTGAGTGCGTGAGCAGGAAGATCTGGAACGGCACTGCGACCGTGGTGATCTGCCTGCCGACGAGCGAGATCAGCTGACCGATGAAGAGTCGCCGGAAGGCGGGAGATTCGCGCAGCGCGCCGCTGTCGACGGCGATGCTGGCAAAGACGCGACGGATCACGATTCCGTCCGCAGCGCGTGCATGGGTCTGTATCCTGCGTGGCCGTGCCAGATCTGCCAACACCGCTCGTCGACGCCGCCGCGACTCTGCTCGACCGTCACGTGGCGATCGACCGCGAGCTTGCCGAACAGCTTGTTGCGCTCTCCGATGAGCATCTGCCACAGCTGTTCGCGCTGGCACACCAGGTGCGGCTGGCGTGGATGGGACCGGCGGTGGAAGTGGAATCCATCATCAGCGCCAAAACCGGTGGGTGCCCCGAGGATTGCACGTTCTGCTCCCAGTCGGCGCGGTATCGCGCCGACGTGGTGCGCGAGCCGATGCTGGCAACGGACCGCCTCGTGGAGCTTGCACGCCAGACCAAAGCAATCGGTGGCACCGAGTTCTGCATCGTCGTCGCGGTGCGCGGCCCCGACGAGCGCATGCTCAGCGCTGTCATCGAGGCCACCGCGGCGACCCGTAAGGCCGTGGATATCGAGGTCGCCGCGTCGCTCGGGCTCCTGAAGGACGGGCAGGCTGAACGGCTCGCGGCGGCAGGTGTGCACCGCTACAACCACAATCTCGAGGCCGGCCCCGGCTTCTTTCCACAAATCTGCACCACGCACAGCTTCGATGACCGTGTCGCCACTTGCCGCCGCGTCGTTGCCGCAGGCATGGAGCTCTGCAGTGGTGGCATCTTCGGCATGGGTGAGAGCTGGAGCGACCGCCTCGACCTCGCCTTCGTATTGCACGACCTGGGCACGCGCGAGATCCCGTGCAACTTCCTCAATCCGCGTCCTGGCACACCTTTGGGTGACACCAGGCTGCTGCCGCCGCTGGAAGCGCTGCGCTGCGTGGCGCTGTTCCGCTGCATCAACCCCGGTGCTGTGCTCAGGTATGCCGGCGGCCGCGAGGTGGTGCTGCGCGACCTCCAGGCGTACGGCATGCTCGCCGGCATCAACGGTCTCATCGTCGGCAACTATCTGACCACGCTCGGCCGCAGCGCCGAAGCCGACCTGACGATGCTCGCCGACCTGGGGATGCCGGTCGCCGCAGCACCCCTGACCTGATGCAGCGGGACACCTGGGACCCCGCGCAGTATCAGCGCTTCCGCGCAGAACGGGAACAGCCCTTCTGGGACCTTGCGGGGCTGCTCCGCGTCAGTGCGCCGGAGCTGCTGATCGACCTCGGCTGCGGGACGGGCGAGCTCACAGTCGCGCTCCACCAGCACGTGCAGGCTCGCCGGACCGTGGGCGTGGATTCTTCCAAGGCGATGCTGCAGCGGGCGCGCTCGCTCGAAGCACCTGGTGTCTCATTCGTGGAGGCTGACATCGCGGAATGGACACCCGACGAGCCTGCGGACGTCGTGTTCTCCAACGCGGCGCTGCAATGGGTCCCCGGCCATGAGAAGTTGCTGCCGCGCATAGCCGGCTACGTAGCTTCAAGCGGCGAGCTCGCGGTGCAGGTTCCTGCCAACTTCGACCATCCGTCGCACACCATCGCCGCCGACGTGGCGCGGGAAGAGCCCTTCGCCGCAGCCCTCGGCGGGCACGTCCGGACGCCGCCGGTGCTGCGCCCCGAGGAATACGCGCTGCTCCTGCACAGCATCGGGTTTGGCGCGCAGCACGTCCGTCTGCAGGTGTACACCCACGAACTGCCGTCATCTGCCGACGTTGTGGAGTGGACGCGCGGCACGCTGCTCACCGACTATCAATCGCGGATGCCGCACTCTCTGTTCGAGAGCTTCGTGGAGGAGTACGAGCGGCGCGTGGTGACGGAGCTCGGTGGCGCCGCCCCGTACGTCTACACGTTCAAACGCATCCTGCTGTGGGGCTCGCGTCAGGAGCCGGGCCAGATCAGCTCGCTCAGCACATAGTCGAGCGAGGTGTTCTGGATGCCGCTCACGGTGTTGCCCTGAGCCGGGGAGTCGACCAGCTCCACCACGATCGTCATCGAGCCCTGGGTGGCGGCCATCACCTGGAGAGCGACGGGAGTCCCGCCCTGGCTGGTGACGAGAGTCGCGGTCAGGTACTC
Organism: Candidatus Dormiibacterota bacterium; assembly: GCA_019236085.1. GTDB lineage: Bacteria > Chloroflexota > Dormibacteria > Aeolococcales > Aeolococcaceae > JAFAJR01. Next base: position 3,687 of record JAFAJR010000313.1, on the reverse strand, counting down.
CCCGGCGCCGGGGATTTCGCCCACCTCGGCGCCGGGAATCGCGTTCTTGTCCTGGATGTTCTGCAGCACCGAGGTGTTGAGGTTGTTGATGGTTGCCTGCACGGCGCTGGCCGGGGAGGTGGCGCTCATGGCCTTCACCACTGCAGCGGTGACGCCGTTGGTGCCGAGCGTCACCGAGTCAGTGTCCTGCTGGGCGACCTGGAAGACAGTCGAGTCGTAGTCGACCGTGTAGCCCCAGTGCTGGTTGTTGTAGCTGGTGGATGACACAAGCCGCTGTCCGGTCTTGGGTGGAGCACAGGCGTATACGCAGTGTGTCGGGGCAGCGGGCCGCGCCGCTGACGCTGCAACCGTGATGATCACGACCACCACGGCGATCGCGGCCACTGCCACGAGCACGAGCAACAGCGGGCTGAGCCGCCGTCGCGTCGCTGCACTGCGCAGCGGCGGCGCAACGGGATACGGCAGCGCCGCGAACGGCGTGGGCGGCGGCGCGTAGCTCACGGGGCAGCCTCTGCGGTCGCCGCCGGCGCTGACGCCGCGCTCATGCGCTTGGGCGCAGCGCTGCGCGCCACCCCGCACACGGGACAGAACAGCATGGTCGGCACCACGTGGTGGCACTCGGCGCACACGGAGTCGGGACCGATCGCGCGTTCCGCACCTTCGTCCAGCAGCGCGTGGTGCACCACGACGCGAAGCGCCACCAGCGCCACCGCCGCGGCGACAGCCCAGGCGATGACCGCCGAGACCTCGATTGTGAGCACACGCTGCAGCACGCCCAGCACGATCTGCACGACGAACGCGAGCAGCGCAGCGGCTCCGAGACCATGCCACGCCGCGTGGAACCGTCCCCGGTCATGGCCGTGGACGCGCAACCAGAGCGCGCTCGTGATCAGGGCTGTGGTTGCGGCGTTGACAAAGGCGCCGAGGATGCCGATCTGCAGCAGGCCGAGGATGACGTCCACCACTGAGCCGCCGCTAAGCGGCGACGTGAGCACGTGCCAGTAGCCGGCGATGATCACCGTCATGGTGAAACCGAGGGCGCTAGAAACGCCGAACGTGAGTCCGTCGAGCGTCTCGTCGAACTCCACGCGCCGCAGCAGCAGCAGGGGTCCGACGAGCATCAACAGCTGCGCCACAGCCGCCAGCAGCACGCCGCTGACCAGGACAGATCCCGCGGTGACCACCACCGAGGGGTGCACCACGACCGGGACCACGAGCGCATATGCGACACCGAGCGCCGCGCCAACGCCGAAGGTGGCACCGACCACCAGCAGCGGTGCGCGTTCGTAGACCTCGACCTCGTACAGGTACAGCAGATAGAGGACAGGCAACAGCACCGCGGCAGCGACCGTTGCTGAGGTGAAGAGGCGCAATGCACAGAGGAGCGCTATCACAACGACACCGGCGGCGAGGACGTCACGGAAGAGATGCGTGTGGCGGTGCGGCAGGTGAGGGAACAGCGTCGTGACGATTGCCGGCCTCAACACCGGCTCGTGCGGTCCTGCGGCATATGCGTGGTACCGCGCACGTGCCGCGTCGGCGTCAGCGATGAGATGCGCGCCGCAGTTTCCGCAGAAGCGCCCCGGGGGCACCAGCTCTCCGCAATGCGGACATGCCTCCAGCGGCAGCTGAGCACCGCTGTTCATGTCACTCATGTCCCATTCCCCTGGGGATGTGCCGTCTCATACCACTCCAGGTCATCGGCGAGGCGGGCCGCGTCGGGGCTGCCCAGGCCGGTGGCGAAGTCCCATCCGGGCTGCGCTGCGTAATACAGGTTGGTGCCGGTGGTGACGTCGTGGAACGGCGGCTCGGGAAGCCCGCTCGGGTTCTGCGCGAAGAAGTAGAGAACCGGCGCGAGCAGTCCCGGGTGCGATAGGTGCTTCTGCGCCAGGTCCTGGTAGATCAGCGCTGTGATGCCCGCCCAGAACGGCGCCGCAGCCGAGGTGCCCGCCACCTCCTGCGCTCCCTGTGAGTTGACGGTCGCCCAACCGCTGATGGGATCCGCCGGACCAGCGACATCCGGCACCTGGCGCATGCCGTTGCTGCCATGCGTGTCAACGCCCGGCCCTGTCTGCCACGAGGGCTCGGTGAAGGTGTTCGACACGCCGCCGCCACCGCCGCCCTGGTCGACGGGATCCCCCCAGGCTGCTTCGCCCGCGTAGCCACCGTTGCCGGCCTGGAACACAGTGGTCCCGCCCACCGCTGTGACGTCAGGCGACGCCACATCGGGGAACACTCCCACCTTGCCCGGCTCGCAGAAGGCGCCGTTGTCGCCGGATGCATCGTACGCGGTGGTGCCCTCGCCGGCCATCTGCTTCCAGGCGGTGTCGAACGCCGTTTCATCGGCGGCGTACTGCGACTGCTCGCAGTCGTTGATGCCAAGGCTGCTGCTCATCACCGCATTCGGAAAGTCGTTGGCGATCGCCTGGAACAGCACCGGCAGCTGATCGGGTCCGCCGTTGGCGCCGGCATACACCACCTCTTTGGCCCCGGGCGCGATCGCGTGCACTATCTCCAAGTCCATCTCGGCCTCGCCGTCGGAGTCTGCGAAGCCCTGGTCGCCCGGGTTCAGCGCGGCGCCCCACGCTTGGTTGGTCTTTGTGGTGACGTTGAACGCGGGCAAGCCGAACTGCGAGGCGTACTGGTTCAGCTCATTCTGCTGCGGCACCGATCCTTCAGGGAACACGACGGTGATGCCGCTGCCGTCGAGGCCGGCGCTGCGCAGTGGCGCGATGTCGTACAGGTCGAGGATGTCGCTCGGCTCGATGCCGTCGCCATGCGCCAGCGCCGAGTGCCGCAACGCCGGGTATGTGTCGAAGCCCAGCACGGCGGTCACCGTGCTGCGGAACGCGACAGGTACCGACGGCGCCTGCAGCGGCGCGCTGAAACGCGTGCCGTCCGGCGCGACGAATTGATGCACGGAGACGCCGAACACCGACTCGGCTGCCGCCGCGTCGCCGGAGATGGCGACGTCGTCCGAAGCCGGCGTCCACCGTGCGCGCAATCCGCTTCGCTCGAGGGCGCTGATCACCCGTTGCACAGCCGCAGGATCTGGCGAGAAGCGCTGCGCGTATTCCGCCGCCGGCACATGCGCGCCCGTAGCGACCAGAGCGGTGAGTCCGGCGTTATCACGACCGGCGAGTACCAGGGTCAGGTGGAGCTGCGTGAGAGGAGGCAGCGGGCCGAGGTCTCGGCCCAAACGCATCGCGTCGAGCAGCGGCAACCGGGACCGCGCCGCCTGCACGCGGGCCTGCTGCGAGCCTGCCGACGCCGCGCATGCCACAAGCGTGAGGGCTGAGAGCGCGCACAGCGACGCTCGCAGCAATCTGGGTCTCACCATCTCTCCTCGACGACGCACGACGGCAGTGATTTGCCGATCGCGGCGGCGCCGAGTGTACCCCCTCAGCGCGACGCGTGTGTCAGGCGCCGGGCATGGTGCGCAACCGCCGCCTGGCGAACAGCGTCATGGTGGCGCCGGCGATGACCAGCAGCGAGCCGATCACACCACCGGAGGCTGCACTCCCGGTGCTCGGCGTCGTCGGTGTCGGGGGAGCCGGGACCGTTGTCGTCGCCGCCGCGGCATTGTTCGCCGGAACCGGGTCCGGGGTTGGCGAGGAGACGCTCGCGACATCCACCAGTGACGTGCCTGCAGCTCCGCTCGACACGGAGAACGCGATGCTCAGCGGT
>JAFAJR010000288.1 GCA_019236085.1 Candidatus Dormiibacterota bacterium | reverse complement strand
CACGAAACGCCGCATCGTCGTCCACGACCAACACGGAAACCGCATGAGGGCAATCATCGCGGCCTCGTCGTCAATGGGCATTGTCCATATGATCGCGCGCAGCGCGCGGGCAATCGGTAGGGATCACCCCATATTGGTTGCTCAGGCCGGACACCACGGCTGCTAGGAAATGCCCTACTCGGCGGCCGGAGGGCTCCCAGCGCGGAGGACGTGAAGGGATTTGACAGAGGTCCGCCCGACGGCGACGATGAGCCAAACATGTGGGCCGGAGCGGCACGTCATCGTTGGCTTCGTTCCGCAGCTTCGCCCGCCGTCGTGGCGCTGCTGCTCGTGGCCCTGCTCAGCGCCGCCGGTTTCGTCGTGGCCATGCTTCTCGTGAGCGCCGACCGGCGGGCCGCTGCTCGCCAGCAGGCGACCAGCGATGCGTGGCAGGTTCAGGCCCTGCTGGCCCGCGCGGACACGTTCGTCGCTAGCGTCGGGAACGCGCTCCACGCCGAGCCGGCGCCGGGCAGCACCGTCTTCGAGAGCTTGGTGGCTGGGCAAAGCAGCCTCTTTCTGCTCGGCGACGCGATGTGGGTCGAAAGCGTGCCGACAGGCGGAGGGGTGCGATACGAGGCGACCTTCGTCACCGGACTGCCGTTCCGTCCGGGGAGCGATGTGACGACGCTGCCGGGGCTCGCCTCGACGCTGCAGAACTCGTCTCTGGGCCTCGCCAGCGCGACGGACAAGGCGGTGGTCGGTGGTCAGCCCGGCTTCTTCGTCGCGGACGCGGGCCTGTTCGGGCAGGGCCCAGGCAGCAGCCCGGGGTATCTCCTCGTGTTCGTGCCGGCGAGCTGGCTGAGCCTGGCCTCAAACCTCGACCTGCACCGTGCCGCCATTGCGCTCGATGGCCAACTCCTGGCCGGCTCGGCGCCCGGGAAACCGGCTGCCCGCCAGAGCTTCGAGGCACTGGGGCATACTTGGCAGGTCGAAGCGGGCGCGAATCCGGCCACTCCGCTTCAAGCCGCGCTCCCGTGGCTCGTCGTTGGATGTCCTGCGGCGTTGGCTTTGCTTGTATACCTCATCCTCCAAGGGGTCCTGAGGCGGCGTCGCGCCGAACGCGAGGTAGAGGACATTCTCGACGTCTCGCTGGACCCGCTGTGCATCATGGGTCTCGACGGCTACCTGAAGCGAGTGAACCCAGCATTCGAGCGCACGCTCGGCTATGCCGAGGCCGAACTCCTCGCGCGGCCGCTTCTGGAGTTCGTGCATCCAGATGATCGCGACGCGGCCGGCGAGTCGCTGCGCAGGGTGCGCGAGGGACAGGAGGCGTCGTTTGAAAGCCGCTACATCCGAGCCGACAACAGGATTCGCTGGCTGCGATGGAACACGCACCCGCTCTTGGAGCGCGGCCTCATGTATGCAGCCGCGCATGACGTCACCGAGAGTCGGCGCGCGGGGCGGGAGGACGCCGCCCTCAGAAGGGTGGCCACGCTGGTTGCCCAAGGCGCCGCTGCCGAAGCCATTTTCTCGGCGGTCGCCGAGGAAGTCGCCAACGTCGTTGCCGGCATCGACACAGCCGCTATCGGTCGCTTCACGACCAATAACTCGGTCGAGTTCGTCGCAGGTTGGAGCAGCGTCGGTGAGACTGACTGGGTCGGGACGGTCGTGAGCCTCGGCGGGCAGAACGTATGCACCGCCGTGTTCGAGACCGGGAAGCCGGCGCGGGTCGACGAGATCCGTGACGATGCCACCATCATGAACCGGTTCGCGCGAGGTACGGGAGCGCGCTCGTCCGCCGGGGCGCCGATCAATATCGAAGGACAGCTTTGGGGGGTGATAGTCGTAGCCTCGGCCCGCGAGGACTGGCTTCCCTCCCGTGCCGAACACGAGCTTGCCGGGTTCACCGACCTAGTTGCGACTGCGGTTGCCAACGCCGAAAGTCGCGCCCTGCTGGCGGCATCCCGCCAGAGGACGGTCGCCACGGCTGACGAGACACGCCGTCGGCTAGAGCGAGACTTGCACGACGGCGCGCAGGCACGGCTCGTCAGCACGCTCATCGCCCTCAAGCTCGCCAAGCGGGCTATGCACGAAGGCTCGGACGGGGCCGAGGGACTCGTCGACGAAGCGCTCGAGAACGCCGAGAGCGCAAACGAGCAGCTGCGCGAGCTGGCACGCGGCATCATGCCGCCGACGCTCACCAGGGAAGGCTTAGGGCCGGCCCTCGAGGTGGTGGCTCGCCGCATCCCGATCCCGGTGACCCTCGACATACGGACCGACTCGCGACTGCCCAAACCCGCCGAGATCACCGCCTACTTCGTCATCTCCGAGGCGCTGACCAACGTGGCCAAGCACGCGCAAGCCTCCGAGGCCCACGTGGTCGTGGAGCCCACGGAAGGTGGCGCGCGGCTGTCGATCGACGATGACGGTGTCGGAGGAGTTGACCCCCAGGGTGGCTCCGGCCTGCTCGGTTTGCGGGACCGCGTCGAGGCGGTCGGGGGAACCCTCACCATCGAGAGCCCCCTTGGAGGGGGCACTCACCTCACCGTCGAGCTCCCGGCTGGTCAGCGGTTAGAGACCCCGCCAGCGACGGTCTAAGAGGTCGAAGCGAAGCATCTTGCCGCTGATGATCAGCGGCAAGATGCAGATCTTCCGCCCGGCCAGTCTCATGCGATCTCCCTAGACTTGACGTAGACTTGGAGTTTCTGGTGTAGCCGATCTCAGCTGGTTGCGGGGATCCGAAGAGGAGAGGATCAGATGATCCGATCTCGGCGCATGCTCGCCGGCTTGTCGCTGCTCGGAGCGGCCACGGTCACAGGCGTCCTGGGGTGTGGAGCATCTCATGTAAGAACAG
>JAFAJR010000216.1 GCA_019236085.1 Candidatus Dormiibacterota bacterium | reverse complement strand
CCACCACACCGTCACCCTCCGGCTACCGCCGTTCACATCCCCGGTATCCTCGGCCGTGGTGAGAGCGAGGATCCGCCTGCTGCTTGCGCTGCTCGTCACCCTTGCGGCCGCTGCCACAGCCCTCGTGATCCTGCCGCGGGGCCAGGCTTCGTGTGGATCCTGCCCCGCCACCCGGACCGCGGCGACCTCGTGGGTGCTGCCCTCGCTGAGCGGCAGCGGGACCGTGTCGCTGGCGCAGTTCCGCGGCCATCCCGTCGTGGTCGCGTTCTTCGCCTCGTGGTGCACCGCCTGCCGCGACGAGCTGCCGGCCTTCCTCAGCGAGTCGCGCGCTTTTCCCGCCGTCAGGTTCGTCGGCGTCGACAGCGAGGAGTACGGCGACGGTTTGGCCATGGCCCGCCAGCTGGGGGTCACCGTCTGGCCGCTGGCCCGGGATGTCGGCGGCACCGACGGCGACGCCCTCCACCAGGCGCTGACCGCAGAGCAGGGCATGCCGATCAGCGCGCTCTACCGAGCCGACGGGACGCTGGCCCAGGTCCGGGTGGGCGCCGAAACAGGCGACGAGCTCGCCACATCGCTGTGGCAGCTGTTCGGTCTGCGTCCCTCCTGAGCGGCGACGCCCGCCGCGCCTGGCTCGCGGTGGGCACCGTCTGCATCGGCGCCTTCATGGGTCAGCTCGACGCGAGCATCGTCACCGTCGCGCTCCCCACCCTGGCTGCCGATTTCCATGCTCCGCTCGGCGCCGTGGAGTGGGTGGTGCTGGCGTACGTCCTGGTGCTGGTGGCCGCGATAGTACTCGTGGGCCGGCTCGCCGACCGGGCCGGCCGGCGCACCCTGTACCTGGCCGGCTTCGCCGTATTCGTGGTGGGTTCGGCGGCGTGCGCCGTGGCCCCGTCGCTCGGCTTGTTGATCGCGGCGCGGGTTCTGCAGGGTGGTGGCGCCGTGCTGCTGCAGGCGAACTCTGTGGCACTCATCGCCGACGTGATGCCGCCGGATCGGATCGGTGCCGGCATCGGAGTCCAAGGAGCTGCCCAGGCGGTGGGACTGGCGGTCGGCCCCAGCGCCGGCGGCGCGCTGATCGCGCTGGCCGGGTGGCGAGCCATATTCCTCATCAACATCCCGGCGGGGATCCTGGGCATCGCGGCCGGCCTGCTTCTGCTGCCCCGCGACGCCTCGCACCGCTCACTGCCGGCGTCGCGCATCGATATCCCAGCCACGGCGGCGTTCGCCCTCGCAGCCGGCAGCGCGGTGGCGCTGCTCTCCCTGGCGGCGGTCCCCGGCGAGCCGGCCTGGCTGTTCGCCGCTCTGGGGCTCGCGGCGGTGACCGGCGCCGCGACCGCGTGGTCGCGGCAGCGGCGACGGCCCGACGCGCTGATCGAGAACGACCTGCTGCGGCGCCGACCCTTCCTCACCGGCGGCGCTGCGGCCCTCCTCTCCTACGGCACGCTTTTCGGGCTGCTGCTCCTGGTGCCATTCCTGGTCGAGGCATCGGGCGGCGGCGCGCTCCGCGCCGGGCTCGAGCTCACGGTGCTGCCGGTGGCACTCGGCCTGGCCGCCCCCTTCGGCGGCCGGCTTGCCGACCGGCACGGCGCGCGGCTTCCGGCTGTTGCCGGCATGGCCATGGCGGCCGCCGCGCTGGCGGCGCTGGCGATCGCGCCTGGCTCGACGCCGATCCGGCTGGTGGCTCTGGCGGTGGGCGGCGCCGGCCAGGGCCTGTTCATCCCGGCGATGAACGCCTCGGTGATGCGCGCCGCTCCCGCCGGCCGGACCGGCGCCGCGGCGGGCGCCGTGAACCTGGTGCGCAGCGCCGGCACGGCCCTGGGGGTCGCGGCGGCCGGCGTGGCGCTGGCCCTGTCAGGGCCGCGGGCCGGCTTCGCGCTGCTCGCGGCATTCGCCGCGAGCGCCGGGCTCATCGCAGCGGTTCGCCGTCCGGCTCGAAGCCTGTCCTAACCAGCGCTGCGGAGCACCGGTGTGTTGTGCCTGGGCGCGGGCCAGCAGCAGTATGAGATGCGCCAGCGTCTCGCCCACCGCGGCGCGGCGCATGTGGCCCGTCACCTCCGGCCAGGGGCGCGACCAGGTCATCCGCTGCGCGATCTCCCAGCAGGTCGCGCCCGGCAGCTGATCAAGCACCGACAGCAGCTCCTCGAGCCGGCGCTGGTGATGCCGGGTGAGCTCCTCGACCCGCCCGGCCAGCCCGCGGAACCGCCATTGGTGGGCGGGCAGCACCTCCTCGACCTCGAGCAGCCGCAGCCGTTGCAGGGAGTCGAGGAACGACGCCAGCGGGTTGCCCGGCTGCTGGGCATGGACCGCGATGTTGGGGCTGATCCGGGGCAGCACGTGGTCGCCGCTCAGCAGCACCCGCTGATCCGCGAGATGGAAGCAGACGTGACCCGGCGAATGCCCCGGGGTGTGCACCACGCGCAGGTCCCAGCCGGGAAGGTCGAGGCGCATCCCGTCCTCGAGGAGCACGTCGGGCTCGGCCAGGGCCACGAATTCGCGGATGCCCAGCGAGGCCTCGGTCAGCTCGCCGACGACATCGGCGGGGACCCCATTCAGCTCTAGCAGCGATCGCATCTGCGCCACCAGTTCCTCGACCCCGACGCCGTAGCGCTGCGGCAGCAGCTCGGCGTCGGCCGGATGCAGGCCCACCCAGGCGCCGGACGCCTCGCGCAGCCGGCCGGCCAGGCCGTAGTGGTCGGGATGAATGTGCGTGACCAGCGCGCAGCGCACATCGCCCAGCTCATAGCCGGCGACGCGAAGCCCGTCGCCCAGCGCCTGCCATGCCTCCTCGGTTGACCAGCCGGTGTCGACCACAGCCACGCCGCCCGGCAGCTCCAGGGCGTAGACCAGGACGTAGCGCAGCGGGTTGCGCGGAATCGGCACCGGGATCGACCACAGCCCCGGGCGGACCCTCTCGGTGCCGGGAATCGTGCCGTCGGCCCAGGCCCGCGCCTGGGCCGCCCCCGTGACCTCGGCAGCTGTCACGTCCCGGCGATGTGGTCCGTCACCAAGTCGGCGACGTCGTCCCAGTGCTCGTCAGGGATCCAGTGACTCGCTCCTTCCAGCACGACGAAGTGGTACGGGCCGGTGACGTGGCGCTCGGTCAGCTCCGCCGCCAGCCGGGTGAAGACAGGATCGCGGTCGGGCCAGATGTAGAGCGCCGGGGTGGAGACCGGGCCGGTGATGCGTGGGCCGCCGGGCAGCGCCCGGTACCAGTTCAACGGGCCGTCGGTCCCGATGTCGCGGAGGTGGGCGATGTCGCGCCGGGCGTGCTCCGCGGACAGACCGGTGCGCTGCAGGAGCAGTGGTGTGGGGCGGCGGGAGACGGCGCTGAGAGCGCGCCCCGCCACCACCGGCAGCTGCAGCAACGGCATGTAGGCCAGGCGCCAGCGCTGCGCCGGGACGCGGAGGGC
>JAFAJR010000196.1 GCA_019236085.1 Candidatus Dormiibacterota bacterium | reverse complement strand
GCGGCGAAGCTCATGCGCGAGTGGCACGTCGGTTATCTCGTGGTAGTCGACTCGAGGAATCCCGCATCGCTCAGGCCGGTCGGCGTGCTTACCGACCGCGACATCGTCGTGGCCGTGGTCGCCAAGGGCGAGGACCCCCGCGCGCTGCAGGTTGGCGACGTCATGACCCGCGACCCGCTGGTGATTGCTGTCGACAAATCCCTTGCCTTTGCTCTCGGTGAGATGCGTCGCATCGGCGTCCGGCGGGTCCCGGTGGTCGGCGCCGCCGGCGAAGTGGTCGGCGTCCTGTCACTCGATGACGTGCTCGACGCACTCGCTGAGCAGCTCCTCGGGGTCGTCGGATCCATTCGCGGCGAACTGCGCATGGAGGCTGAGCTGCGTCCGTAAGGGACTCTGTCGCCAAGGATGCAGCGGTCGCTAGCGCAGCTGGCTGTCCTTGCTACCGCGGCGGTTATAGCCGGAAAAGTGGGCCGTGTCCCGATCGTCACTCTCCTGGCAGACGATGCAAAGACGTACGCCGGGGACTGCAGTCCGGCGGGCCTCCGGTATGGCGGTGCCGCAGTTCGCACAGTGCGTGAGGGACGCACCCTGTGGCAGGCGGCTCTGGGCGCGGCGTATGCCGTCCTTGACGGTCGCATCGATCTGCTCGTTGACCGCGTTGTCTCCCGCCCAACCCGTAGCCATGTAGTGCTCCTCAAAGAAGATCAGTTTGCCGAGGGACGATATTCGTGGCAAATAGCTCTGTCTCAAGCCGAACTTTCCTGTTCTTGGGTAAAAGTCGGACATGACTTACCGGGACGGGTCACGAGGGCCGACAGGAGGCCTGAATAGGGCGCGTTAGGCTGGTCTGAACTTGCCGTTGGCGAAGGTGGAAGCTGGTGAAAGAATCCCTTAAGAAATGCGCGTTACTGCAGGCGCTGGGCTTGAGTCTTGCGCTGACGTCGCTCGCTGCCGTCGCCGACTCGGATGACCCCCCGACGCGAATAGCGCGACTTGCCTTCCTGGACGGCAACGTGTCCTTTCAACCCGCGGGCACGAGCGACTGGGTCGAGCCGTTCGTGAATCGTCCCCTGACGACGGGTGATCAGCTCTGGTCGGACAGTAATGGTCGCGCAGAGCTCGAGCTCGACGGGTCGGCACTCCGGGTGTCTGCCGACACCGCGATTTCTTTTCTGAATCTCGCCGACGACGTTACACAAGTGCAGCTTTCCTCGGGCACCTTGATCGTGCGCGTTCGCCGTCTCAACGATAACGAAACGTATGAGATCGATACGCCCAACCTTGCCTTTTCGGTGTTGCGGCCCGGGCTCTATCGCTTGACGGTAGATCCTTCGGGCAACGCGACCACCATCGTGGCGCGCAGCGGGCAGGGTGAGGTCACGGGCGCCGGGGTCGCCTACCCGGTCTATACGAATGAGAACGACGTGTTTTCCGGTACCGACGAGCTGGTCGAGTCCTCTCAGCCTTTGCTCACGCAGGACGCCCTCGACGCCTGGAGTACGGATCGGGACAACCGTTGGGAACGAGCACTCGCCACGCGCTACGTCTCGCCCGATGTGGTCGGCTATGGCGACCTCGACAGCTATGGCGAGTGGGCCACTACACCGGACTATGGCGTAGTGTGGGTTCCGCACGGTGTGCAAGCGGGGTGGGCGCCGTACCGCGATGGTCACTGGGCCTACATCGCGCCGTGGGGCTACACGTGGGTCGATGACAGTCCATGGGGATTCGCGCCCTTTCATTATGGCCGCTGGGCCTGGGTGAATGGCGCCTGGGGCTGGATTCCACCTCCGCCACCCGGTCCGGAGTATGTACCTGCGGTGTACGCTCCGGCGCTCGTCGCCTGGGTGGGTGTCGGTGCAGGCGTCGCCTGGTTCGCGTTGGGACCGCGGGAGGTTTACGTACCGCCCTATCCCGTCAGCCGGCGATACATCGACAATGTCAATGTTTCGAATACGACCGTGAATACGACGGTGGTGAACAATATTTACAACACCACGGTCATCAACAAGACGGTCACCAACATCACTTACGTGAATCGCAGCGTGCCAGGCGCCGTCGTCGCCACCAGCACCCAGGCATTCACCTCGGCGCAGCCGGTCGCCCGGAACCTTGTGAAGGTGGATAACCGCGCGCTCGCGAGCGCGCCCGTGCAGGCCCGTGCGCCTGCGGTTGTGCCCACTCGCCAGGCCGTGCTGGGCTCGACGCGAACTGCCCCCAGAAGGCCGCCTCCGGCCGTGGAAAAGCGCACGGTGGTGGCTCGTGCGACCCCTCCGCCACCGCCGCCCTCATTCGAGCAACGACAGGCGACACTCAAGAGCAACGCCGGGAAACCTTTGTCCGCTGCGCAGGTACGACAGCTGAGCGGCGGCGCGGCGGCGCGTGCCAGCCCTGTGAGGATTGCTCCGCCTGCGCACTTGGTCGCGCGCACGGCGCATCCTTCGGCGCCACCAGTCGCTGCGACCCAGGGACGAGTGACGAACGAGCAGGGACCCGTGCCTCATCAGCCAGGCCGGGCAACTGAACCCGCGCGGCCGACGCCACCCCCTCACCGCC
>JAFAJR010000131.1 GCA_019236085.1 Candidatus Dormiibacterota bacterium | reverse complement strand
GCGCGTCCGCACCTCGTTGCGCAGCGACCCGATGCCGACAACAGCGGCGCTGGAGGCAGCGCCGCTGCGGAGCAGCGCCAGCATCACGTTGATGGCGTCGAGCGCTCCCTTCTCCGCCTCGAGCCTGCCAGCGAACAGCACGCGGCGCTCCTCGCGACTCGCTGCCACATCCGCCGGCACCTCGACCCCGGGCATCAGCACCTCGATGCGATTGCCCTCGACCCCCATGTCACGCAACGACGTGGCCGTTGAAGGCGACAGCGCGAGCACCGTGTGCGCCTGGCGATAGGCGCGCGTCTCCAGCGGCGCCAGCACACGCTTCGGCGCGCCACGCCGGTGCGCCTGGCGGTAGGTGTGGTTCGCCGTGTACACCAGCGGGACCTCGAGACGGCGAATCAGCAGCACGCCGCCGGGGCCACCCAGCGCATGCACCACGTCGGGATTGCGCCATGTGAGCAGCGACGGCGTGCGGTTCAGCTGCAGGGAGAAGTCGAGAGGCCCGCGATGGAGCAGCTTCGGGTAGCGGATGGCGTGCGCACCCCGGCCGGCCACTGTGTCAACCGCTGCGCCACGTTCCACGAGAGCGCTGCGGATGCCGGCGAGCATCACCCCCTGGCCGCCCAGCGCCGGTTCGTCGTCGTAGCTGGCGAGCGTGACGCGCATCAGCGCTGGCAGCGCGGGCAGTACACAGTGGTGCGGCCGGCGACGACGGTGCGCTTCAGTGTGGTTGCACAGGTCAGGCAGGCTTCGCCGCCGCGACCGTACACGCGCAGCCGTTCCTGGTTGGAGCCGCGCGCGTTCCACACATCGCGGTAATCGTCAATGCTGCTCCCTCGGTTGACGATAGCGCTGCGCAGCACCGTCTGGATGGCGCCGTGCAGCGCTGTCCTTTCCTTGCGCGTCAGCTTGTAGCAGCGGCGTGTGGGACGCACGCCGGCGAGGTGGCACGCCTCATCGATGTAGATGTTGCCCAGGCCGGCGACGCGGGTCTGGTCGAGGAGCGCTCCTTTCACGGTTCGAGTCGTGCCACGCAGGATGCGATCGAACTCCCGCGTCGAGAACTCATCCGACAGGGGCTCCAACCCCAGCGGCGGCAGCACACGCGATTCCTCGAGCAGCGCCCGCGATCCATACGCGATGCGTCCGAACCGCCGCACGTCGTCGTAGCGCAGCTCGCGCCGATCATCGAGACGTGCCCTGAGGTGCGTGTGCTTGGGCAGCGGCGCGTCGCCGTCACACACCAGCAGATGGCCTGTCATACCCAGGTGCACCATGATGTCGTCGCCGCCGTCGAGTCCCAGCAGCAGGTACTTGCCCCGGCGGTCCACCCCGGTGACGCGCTGCCCGCGCAGCAGCGTGGTGAACACCTCGGCCGGTGGCAGCTTGACGATGTCCGGCCGCAGCACCGTGACGTCGTCGATGCGCCGGCCCACGATCGCGCCGCGCAGGTCGTTGGCCACCGTCTCGACCTCGGGGAGCTCAGGCATGCGGTGTCATGTCGCCCCAATTGGTGCCGATCTTGACATCAACATCGAGCGGCACGCGCAGCTCCGCGGCCGCGGCCATGTGCTGCCGCAGCAACGGGATCAGCGTGTCAACCTCGGCCTCGGGCGCCTCGAGCAGCAGCTCGTCATGCACCTGGAGCAGCATTCGCGAACGCAACCCGCTGTCGCGGATGGCCTGGTCCACCAGGATCATGGCGCGCTTCATGATGTCGGCCGCAGCCCCCTGGATCGGCATGTTCACCGCCATGCGTTCCGCCGCCTGGCGGATCTGCCGGTTGGCCGCGCGAATGTCCGGCAGGTAGCGGCGGCGGCCGGTGAACGTCTGCACATATCCCCGGTGGCGTGCATGGTTGCGCACAGACTCCAGGTAGGCGGTCACGGCCGGGAAGTTGGCGAAGTACGCGTCGATGAACGCCTTCGCCTCCTCCTGGTCCATGCCGGTGTCGCGCGCCAGGCCGAAGTCGCTCAGGCCGTACACGACACCGAAGTTCACCACCTTGGCGATGCGGCGCATGTCCGGTGTCACCTGTTCCGGCGCCACGCTGTACACCTCGGCTGCGGTGCGGCGGTGGATGTCCTCGCCCCGGGCGAACGCCTCCACCAGCTCGGCTTCACCACTGACGTGGGCCAGCACGCGCAGCTCAACCTGCGAATAGTCGGCGCTGACCAGGCGATGCCCTTTGTCCGCGTGAAAGGCACGCCGGATGCGCTGGCCCCATTCGCTGCGCACCGGGATGTTCTGCAGGTTCGGGTCACTGGACGACAGCCGGCCGGTGGTCGCCACGGCCTGGTTGAAGGAGGTGTGGATGCGAGAGTCGGCGCTGCAGAGCAGCGGCAGGGAGTCAACGTAGGTGCTCTTCAGCTTGGTGAGCTGCCGCCATTCCAGGATGAGCTCCACCACGGGGTGCTCGAGACGCAGCGCCTCCAGGGTGTCAGCGTCGGTGCTGCGGCCTGTCTTGGTGCGCCGTCCCGACGCAAGCCCCAGGTCGTCGTAGAGAAACCGGGCCAGCTGCTGCGTGCTTCCGGGGTTGAAGGTGTAGCCGGCCAGTTCCTGCACCTCGGACTCGATGGTGACGATCCGCTGGTGCATCTCGGCGCTGATCGTCTGCAGCAGGTCGCAATCGACGGCGACACCGCGCTCCTCCATGGCCGCGAGCACCGGCACCAGGGGCAGCTCCAGCTCGTCGAGCAGCGCCACGGCTTCGAAGGAGTCCAACTCGCGGCGCAACGCCGTGCTCACGGGTTCCAGGAGTCCCACCCACGCCCCGTAGTACGCGGCGGCCTCGGCGGCGGGCACCTCAGCGAGCCTGCGCTTGTTGCGCCCTGAGCCGAGCAGCGTCTCCTCGTTCTCCACCCGGATGCCGCACAGGTCCTGGCCGAGAATTGGCAGCGCCGGCACACGCTGCCGCTGGTTGGTGATGTACGCGGCGAGCAGAGCGTCGAAACCGGCAGCGGCCACGTCGACGCCGCGGCGGTGCCAGGCGAGCAGCTCGCGCTTGAGGTCGTAAGCCCGCACCGTGATGGCGGAGTCGCCGAGCAGCGACGCCACCACCGAACGTGCCGCGTCGTCCGCCCGCTGGTCCGGTGCATCGAACGGCACATACCAGGCCAGGTCTGTGCCGGGTTCAGCCGCGGCGACGCCGATGACGTCGCTGGTCCGGGGGTTGCCGGCGAGCACGGTGCGCACATCCATGGCGGCCGCCGCCCTAAGGCGCTCGCTCATATGCGCCGCGGCGTGCGCATCCAGCACGATCGTGACATCTGTGTCAGGAACTACAGGCGCATGCGCCGCCTCACCGAAATCGAGGTTGCGCTGGCCGTTGCTGGACGTCGGCGGTGGTGGCGGCGGTCCGTCCTCCAGAGCGCGTCCGGGCAGGCGGGTGAGCAGGCTGCGAAACTCCAGCCTGTCGAACAGCTCGCGCACCCTGGCCTCGTCGTAGTGATAGAGACGCGCGTTGCTCAGGTCCAGCTCGATGTCCATGTCCACCTGGATCGTCGCCGTGCGCTTGCTGAGCCGCGCCTGGTCCACATGCGTCTCAAGCGCTCGTCGCACGCGTCCTTCCTTCATCGCAGGAAGCGCGCCGATGATGTCCTCGAGCGGTCCGTACTCGCGCACCAGGGCGACGGCTGTCTTCTCGCCGATGCCGGGGACGCCCGGGATGTTGTCGCTGGGATCACCCTGCAGCGCCTTGTAGTCCACCACAAGCGGCGGCTCGAAACCGAAACGCTCGCGCACCTTGTCCTCGTCGTAGACGATGGTGTCGCTGAGACCGCGCCGGCTGGCGAACACACGAACGTGCGGTGTGACCAGCTGCAGCACGTCGAGGTCACCGGTGAGGATGACCACGTCGAGACCGGCCGCCTCGGCCTTGCGCGCCAAGGTACCGATGACGTCGTCGGCCTCGTACGACGGCACCTCCACGATGGGGATGCCCAGCACATCCACTATCTCGCGGGCCCAGGGAAATTGCGGGATCAGCTCGGGCGGGGTGGGTTTGCGCTGCGCCTTGTACTCGGCGAACTCGTCGTGACGGAAGGTGAGACCCGGCGGGTCGAA
>JAFAJR010000091.1 GCA_019236085.1 Candidatus Dormiibacterota bacterium | reverse complement strand
GGTGTACGTCGCACCCGCGGGCAGCGTGTCAGTCACAGTGATGGGACCGGAGGCCGGTGTGGGTCCGTTGTTTGTGACAGTGATGGCGTAATCACCGCTACCGCCTGCGGGGAGCGTGGCAGGAGCTGTGAGCGTGATCGCGAGGTCCGCCTCCGGAGCATTGACCACAGCGCTTGCGCGGTCGTTGGCCGGGTTGGGATCCGGTGGCGAGCTCGCTGTGCGGGTCGCAATGTCGGTGATGGCCCCCTGCTGCGTGACGGTTCCGGTGAGCAGGAGAGTCTTCTGTGCGCCGTCGGCCAGCGGGCCGATGGACCACGCGCCGGTCGTGGCGTTGTAGGACGTGCCGGCGGCCGGTGCGGCGGTGACGAACATTATGCCGCTCGGCAGCAGGTCGGTGATCACCACGCCGGTCGCATTGCTGGGGCCGTCATTCGTGGCAGTCACCGTGAACGTGACGTTGATGCCGACTGACGGCGTCGCGTTGTTGACTGCATCCGTCACCGCAATGTCGGCCGACGCCGGGTTCACCGTCGCGCTTGCGCTGTTGTTGGATGAGACCGGGTCAGTCTGATCCTCTGCCGTCTTGGTTGCGGTATCGGTCAGCTGTGCGGTGCTGCTCACCTGCGCGGTGATGGTGAGCGTGGCGTTGCTGCCGTTGTTCACCGCACCCACCGTCCAGGTGCCGGTCGAGGGGTCGTACGAGCCCTGCGTGACGGTGCTGCTGACGTAGGTGAGGCCGGTTGGGAGCAGATCGCTGAGCGCGACACCTGTGGCGTTCTCCGGCCCGTTGTCAGCCGCGGTCACGGTGAACGTCACGTCGGTGCCGTAGTTCGGAGTCGCGTTGTTCACCATGTCGGTGACGGCGATGTCCGCCGTGGGCACGATCGTCAGCAAGCTGGACTGCACGGCCGACGGGAAATACGTCCACAGGTCGAGGTCCTTGTCGTCGCCGAAGCTCCCGGTGCAGGGAGCGTTGGTGTTGCCGCCGCTGAGTGCGCCGAAGGAGCGCTGGTTGCTACTGGTGTCGAACCCGAGGATGGGATCGCTGTGGTCCACGGACGGCGGGCCGTTGCCGCACAGCACCGAGCCGGGCGTGCCGACCGTGCTGCCGCTCGTCGTGGTGTAGCCGCGGTCGTCGTAGAAACCCGCGTGGCAGCCACCGTTGAGCGCCGGGCAGGTGCCGCCCGGAGGATTGAGCAACGTGATGGTCGGACCGCCCGGGACGTCGTTCTCAACGTCGAAGAAGGCGAAGTGATACTCGCCGCCCTGCAGCGTGACGTGGAAGGGATAGCTGGCGCCGCTGGGGAAGTAATTGCCACTGTTGTCCTTGCCGTCCCAGCTTGCGGTGCTCACGCCCGCAGGCACCGCAGCGCGAAGCACGCGGTTCAGCGGGTTGGTGGGGTCGAAGTTGACGCCGTCGCGGCTGATCACTATCTGGTACACGCCGCGCTGGCTCGCGGTGAGCGAGAACGTGCCGCCCGTCGAGTAGTAGGAGGTGCTGCCGCTCTGGCTGCCCGCGAAGCTGACGTTGCTCACCCCAGGGGCGGTGGTGGTGAGCGGGATCCCGAGCGCTGTCAGCGTGCTGTTGTCCGGCGGCTCGAAGAACATGGGGAACTGCGGTGGCGCCAGCTGGACGCCGCCATCCAGCGATGTGAGTTCGGGGCCGGGGGCCCCCACCGCGTCGTGGTCAAGCGGTGTCACGCCGTCGGGGTCGAGGAAGCCGACCTGGTTGGCATACTGCAACCAGCCGTTGGGGTCGATGCCGCGGTCGTCAACGCGGTACTGGTAGCCGTCCTGGGTGACGACGTAGGTGGTCGAGTACACGGGAAGCCCGTTGCCGCCGGTGAAGTTCGCCAGGACGTACGTGAACACACGCCCGGTCTGGGTCGAGCTCGCGTTGGTGATGTCGCTGCGCACCGTGACGTCCCAGGCTGCGATCGACGAACCCTGGGCGGCGCTGAAGTCATTGGCGTTGGTGAGGCCGACGTCGGCGCCGATGCTGCCGTCGGCGTTCGCGTTCAAGCCCGCCGGACCGACGACAGCTATCGAGTAGATGCCCGTCGACGGGGCCTGGTAGTAGCACGGGTCGTAGCCGTTGGTCACCCCGCCGAGCGGGACCGTGTCAGAACCGGCAAGCTCCTCGGCGCGGCTGGCGATGACGCCCTGGTTGGTGTCGCCGCTGCCGGATCGCTGGGCGGCGCAGCTGAATGACGCGGTGCCCGGGATGGTCTCATTCCCGATCGGACCCGTGACTAGCCCGGGGTCCCACACCAGGATGTCGGCCGATCCCTGACCCATGGCGCTCGAGCCCATGACCAGGTACTCGCCGCCTACCAGGTAGGCGTGGAGCAGGGTGCGCCGAATCGCGACGCCGCCACCTGAGACGTTGGTCCGCCACTCGGTGTTGGCCCTGGCGCCGCTGGTGCCGTTGGGGAAGAGGGTGGCGCTGCCGGCGGCGAGCGCCGACATCGAGGCCACGAGCAGCAGCGAAGCGGCGACGGCAGGTGCGAGGAGCGTAGAGCGCCTGTGCCGGGGGAGCATCGCCGCAAGAGTGACCCACACCAGTGTGTGGTGATCCCGGTTTCGATGAAGCCGGGTCGGGGCCGTCACCCGGCGGTGACGTCAGCCCGGGTTCCGGCGCTCGCTTGTGGCGGTCCTGTTACGGCCGCCGGGACGCGGGATCAGGCGACGGCGGCGACGATCTCGTCGCGCAGCCCGGGGAACTTCTCCAGGTATGCCCGGCGCTCGCCCTTGAGCCGCTCCACGATGGAGGCGTACTCGTCGCCGCGGCCGGTCCGCTGGTAGAGCTTCTTCGGCTGCAGGATCTCGGGGTCGTCGATGCCGGGCACGGCGCTCGCCACCTCGTAGCCGAAGTCCGGGTCGGCCTCCCATTGGATGGTGCCCTCGGCGATGGCCTTCACCACAGCGCTCGAGTAGGGGATGGTCACCTTCTTGCTGCTGGCTTCTCCCTCGGGGCCGCCGATGCGGCCGGTGTTCAGCAGATAGACCGCGAAGTTGCAGCTGTCCATCAGCTCGAGGAAGCGGTTGCCCTGCTGCTCGTGGCGCAGCGGGAAGAAGGGGTTGGTGCCCGGCACCCGGAGGAACTTGCCCTCCTCGTCCTTGCCGCCTGCAGACGTCCCCTGGGTCTCGCCCAGCATGAAGTACAGCGCCGCCTGCTCACGGGTCAGGCGAGCCACGGCGGGGATGATGTTCTCGTTGCGGTTGAGGATCAGCAGGTGCTGCACCGCCTGCACCTGGCGGGCGTCCTTGTGCCAGCCGAGCGCATCCATCCGGAAGACGGCGCGGCCGTTCGGCGTGTAGGAGGTGTCGAAGAAGTCGACAGTTCCGGCCTCGTTCTGCGACACGTTCTCGAGGTACGCCTCGGGCTTGCACACAGCGCCATGGATGGTGGGCTCGAACTTCGGGTCCAGCGCGAAGGTCTTGGCGAAGCAACCGTTCTCGGTGGCCACCACGTGGCCGCCCGGGTATAGCGCGACGAAGTCGTCCTGCACCGGTTTGCTCTCGTTCTGGCGCGTGAAGGTGGTGGTGGTCTTGCCGGTGCCGGACAGACCGATGATGAGCATCGCCTGCTCGCCCCGGTCCGTGGGCACCACCTTGCAGCCGGCGTGCAGCGAGAGGCCGCCGCGGTCGTAGGTGAGCTTGTTCCACATGCGGAGTCCGCCCTTCTTGGACTCGCCGAAGTAGTCGCTGTTCAGCACGCGGGTGACGCCGGCCTCGAGGTCCACCGCGATGACGCGGTCGCTGGGATACCCGGGTGCTTCGAGGTTGGGCGTGTAGATGATGGTGAGGCGGGGTTCGAAGTCCTCACCGGCGCCGTCGGCGTCGAAATAGAGCCAGCGCTGCATGCCGGCGATGTTCGCGTTCGCGGCCTCGATGTACAGCCGCGCCGGGACGCGGAACTCCGGGTCGTTGCCGATGTACCCGTCCACCACCAGCATGTCCTGGTTGCGGATGTACTCGTTCTGCCGGTCAGCGATCCGCTGCCCTTCCTCGCTGCTCACCGTCTGATCGCTGTGCTCTTCGGGATGGTCTGTGATGATGTAGGTGCTGCCCTTGCTGCGTGACACAACGCGGGTCTGCACGTTGTAGTTGTCGTACTCGGTGTGCTTGGCGTTGGGCATACGCGACGTCAGATCGCGCAGCTCCGCGGGCGAGGGGTTCCACCGGATGGACCGGGCTTCGGGCAGCGAAGCTGGGCGGGTCTTCACAACGTCGGTCATGGCGCCTCCATCTCCCCGGCCGATCCACCCCCCCGCGTCCCGAACGCAGCTACGGCCCGGTGATTGATCTGTCATGGAGCATAACAAACGGTCCGCGCAAACAGTTCCGCGACACCGCTGTCTTCCCCAGGTTGTACGCTTGCCTGCCGTATGACCCAGACGGCCCCGGTCCGCCTTGACGCAGCCACCCGGCGAGAGCAGTCGTGGGTGTTCTTCAACGGCGCGTACACGCATTACGCCGACGCCAAGATCGGCCTGCTGACCCATGCGCTCAACTACGGCACCGGCATCTTCGAAGGCATCCGGGCGTACTGGAACGTCGAGCGTTCCCAGCTCTATGTGCTGCGTCTGCCGGAGCACTTCGAGCGGATGCTGCAGAACGCGCGCACCATGCAGATGACGATCCCGCACTCCATCCCGGAGCTGTGCGCCATCAGCATGGAGCTGCTGCGGCGCAACGAATACCGCGAGGACTCGTACATCCGGCCGCTCTGCTTCAAGGCTGACGAGATCATCGGCGTGAAGCTGCACGACGTCAGCGACAGCTTCGCCATCGTCACCGCGCCCATGGGACCGTACGTCGGCACCGAGGGCATCCGCACCATGGTCTCGTCATGGCGGCGAATCGACGACACCATGGCCCCCGTGCGCACCAAGTGCACCGGGCTGTACGTGAACTCCGCACTGGCAAAAAGCGAGGCCCTGCAAGCGGGTTTCGACGAAGCCATCATGCTCACGCATGACGGTCACGTCGCCGAGGGAAGCGCCGAGAACATCTTCATCGTGCGCAAGGGCCAGGTGATCACGCCGCCGCCGTCGGACAACATCCTGGAGGGCATCACGCGGCAGACCGTGATGCATCTCATGCTCGAGGAGATGGGTGTCGAGGTGCTGGAGCGTTCCATCGACCGCACCGAGCTGTACAACTCAGACGAGGTCTTCTTCGTGGGCACCGGGGCGCAGGTGGCTCCCGTGGTCGAGGTGGATCGCCGCGCGGTGGGTGACGGCGAGCCCGGACCGCTGACCATGCGCCTGCAGTCGATGTACCAGGGAGTGGTCAGCGGCAAGGACGCCAAGTACCTCGACTGGCTGACCCCCGTCTACTGAGCGCCTGAGCCCAGCACCCGCCTGACGGCCTCGGCGGCGGCGAGGCGCACCAGCGCCGCGGCGTCCCGCATGAGATCTGCACCCGGTTCAGCGACGCTGTCCAGGCCCACGGCTGTAGTGAACATCGCCGGCAGCGGGTCGAGGACGGTTCCGGCGACGGCCGCCACGGTCACGCCGGCCGCCACGGCTCGGGCGGCAACTTCGGCGGGCGCCTTGCCGAAGGAGGTCTGCGAATCGAGCCGGCCCTCGCCGGTGAGCACCAGCTCGAATTCCGCGATGAAGGCCGGGGTCAAGCCGGCAACGTCGCAGACCAGCGACGCCCCGGGCAGCAGCTCTGCCCCGGCCACGAGCAGCCCGAACCCGGCGCCACCCGCCGCGCCGGCACCGTCAGCATCCGCAAGCCCAGCCGCGTCGCAGTCGCGCTCGGCCATGGCCGCCAGCCGGCCGAGGGCCTGTTCGATGACGTCCACCTGTGCCGCACCGGCTCCCTTCTGAGGGCCGAACACCGCCGCCGCGCCAAACGGCCCGAGCAGCGGGTTGCGGACGTCGACCGCTACCAACACTCTGCCGTCGAGACGGCGCAGCGACTGGCAATCAATGCGTTCCAGCTCAAGGAGCCCGGCGGCTCCCGGCCCGACCTCGCGTCCCGCGGAGTCCAGCAGCGCCGAACCCAGCGCCTGCAGGATGCCGGCGCCGCCGTCCGATGACGCGCTGCCTCCGACGCCGACGATCACCTCCGTCGCACCACCGTCCAAGGCCGCGACGATCAACTCGCCGCAGCCCCGGGACGACGCCAGCAGCGGCTCGAGCTGGTCGCTGCGCAACAGGCGCAAGCCGGCGGCGTCTGCCATCTCCACCACCGCGCGGCCGTCGCCGAGCCATCCGACCCTGCCGCTGGCGGGCTCACCCAGCGGCCCATGTACCGTGTGGTGGCTGATGCTGGAGGCATCGCCGGCCGCTGCGATGAGCACGTCGAGCGTGCCGTCGCCGCCGTCGGCCAGTGGTAGGGCTTGGGCGCTGAACCCGGCATCCTCGACCCCCAGCGCCATGGCGATGGCGACCTCCTCTGCGCTCAGCGACCCCTTGAAGGCGTTGGGGGCGCAGAGGACCTGGCGCGGTCGATCGATCAGCGCGCTCCGCGGCTCATCGCGGGCGCCGCCTCGGCCTCATCGGGCAGGAAGCGGGCCTGGCACCAGGCGCAGGCCGAGAGATGGTCCACCACCCGGCGGCGTTGCACCGCATCGAGGTTGTCGCGTCCGTTCTCCATGAGCAGCCTGGCTGTGATGGCGCAATCCCCAGGATGCTCCGGCGGCGTGTCCAGCAGGAGGTACTCCTCCTTGAAGCGCTTGCGTGCCCGGTGCAGCAGCGTCTCAACTGCTGCATCGCTGATACCCATCACGTGGGCGATGGATGAGTACGACAGGCCCTGCAGCTCTCGGAGCGTGAGCACCATGCGCTGGCGTTCCGGCAGCTTCTTCGCCACCTGCCACACCAGCTGGCGCAGATATGACATCTCCAGCGCGTCCTCGGGGCTGCGGTGCCGGTCGGAGTCGGCCAGCTTCAGCATCTGCTCCTCGGGGTCGCCCGAGGGGTCGGCGACGTGGCTGGCGCGGCGGTTCCGGCGACGCAGCTCGTCCTGGCAGATGTTCACAGCGATGCGGTGCACCCAGGCGCCGAAGTTGAAGCCCTCGCCTACCTTGTGCAGCGAACGGATGACGTTGAAGAAGGTCTCCTGCACCAGGTCCTCGGCCGCCGCCTCGTCGCCGAGATACCTCAGGCAGACGGAGCGGACCCGCTGATTGTAGCGGCCGAAGAGCGTGTCGAATGCCGCGGCGTCACCGTCGAGATACGCGAGAACGAGCGAAACGTCGTCGACGGTGGACCCGTCGCCGGCAGCCGGTCGATCGGACGTTGCCAGTTCCCCACGGATTGACGTTTGCGGCCCCTCGTTCGCCAGGCCCGGAGTATAGCCGCGGTGTCCTGGTGCGACCGCTTTGTGGTTCTGCTCAGACATCGCATTCGTGCGCAGCGCTGCAAGGTTTCAGCGCCCCCGAGCGTCCTTGTCTATACAACCCCTCGCGGATGCCGGACTCGGTGAGGCGGTGACGCGGAAGGGATACAGAGAGCGCACGAGGGAGCTCGCGGTGCAGGCGATCCAGGAACGGGACGGGGACCTCGGTGAGCGAGTCGTCGTGCGTTTCGCCGACGACGAGCTGCTCGACGGGGTGGCCGGCGAGCTCGACCTCGACAGCCCGGACTTCACAGTCGCCGTTTCCGACATGTCGAACAACAGCGAGGTCGTCATCCCCTGGGTATCGGTGAAGACAGTGCTGCTGCGCCGCGAGGAGTGCGACCTCGAGGACGACCGCGGCCTGCGCAAGGTCGCGATCCACTTTTGGGGCGGCGAAGTGCTCCGCGGCTACGTCGACGCGGAGCCGCAGCGGCATCGGCACGGGATGGCTCTCCCCCTCATGAGCCCAACGCTTGACGAGATTGAAGTGTTCGGCATCCCGTATGCCGCGGTCAAGGGATTGTTCTTCGTGAAGTCATGGGACAGCCGCCAGGCGCAGCCCGAAAGCCAGCCCTCGTCCTGGTTCGCCAGCAGCTCCGACGCCCCGCTGCTCGACATCCTGAGCGAGATCCGGTTGCTCTCCACGAGGCATGTTCGCGGCGAGCTGAACGACGTCGACTACCAGCGCCGCCGCCGCGAGGTGTTGCGCCGGCTCTAGCGCCGCAGGCCGACGGGTGCCGCTGCCTTCAGGCTTCCCGTCGCGGGAGCAGTGCCGGGTCCACTTCGATCTCCAGGCGTAGCAGCAGGGAACCGTACGACTTGCCCAGGGGATCGCTGCGCAGCGAGCGTGCTGCGCCACCGTCGAGCGCCTGGTGCAGCACGAAGTTCAGCGCACGGACGTTCGGCACCTCGTGCCGGTCGACCGCGCCGCGGACGAAGTCACCGAAGAGCCGGCGCACCTTCTCCGCAGTCACCTCGCGTTTGAACACCTCGTACAGCGCATCGCTCGGCGCGAAGAGCGCGACGTTGGCAAGGTCAGCCTTGTCCCCGCTCCGCGCCTGTGCAACAGCGGCCAGCTGGACACGCATCTAGTGCTCACCGGCTCGCGTCACCGTCACCACGACGCGGCTCTCGACGAGGCTGCGCTCGACGGCAGACGGCCACACGCCCAGCAGCGCGCGCGGTCCGCCGGGTGACGCGCCGCCGCCGATGAACGGTGGTCCGTTGAGAGCCAGCGGCATGGTGATGCGGGGAAACCGCGCTGCTTCGTCCTCTGTTGCGAACCGCGCCGCGACGCGGAGCACGACCTCATTCGGTTGCGCTACCTCCGGGGCCGCGCCGCCATGCAGGCTGTCCACACCGATGATCTCGATGCGTTGCTCCAGCGGCTCGAGACCGGCACGCGCGGCGAGCTTGTCGATGAGCGTTGCCGCGGCACGCGCCTTGGCAGCGGCATCCGGCCACGAGTACCCGATCGTCGCCGTTCCCATCCAGCCGTCGAGATACCCGCAGATCACCTTCAAGGTTTCGGGCCGCGCCATGCCGCGCACACCGCTGACCTCGACGACGTCGTCGCCGGCATCGCGCAGCTGAACGGTGGTGAAATCTGCGACGACGTCGGGGTTCATGTACCGCCGCGGGTCGAGCACCTCGTACAGCAGCTGTTGCCTGACGGTGTCGACACTCACGCGCCCGCCGCTGCCCGGCGGCTTGGTGAGCATCGCGGTGCCGTCGCTGCGCACTTCGCACACCGGATAGCCGATGCGGTCCAGGTCGGGGATGCTCTGCCAGTCGCCGCTGAAGTTGCCGCCCGTCGCCTGCCCGCTGCACTCCATGAGATGGCCCAGAACCACGCCGGCTGCAAGACGGTCCCAGTCGTCGAATGACCAGCCGAGCTCGTGCACCAGCGGGGCGACGAAGAGCGATGCGTCAGCCACTCGCCCCGTGACCACGACGTCGGCGCCCTGGCGCAACGCATCCACAATGGGCTGGGCTCCGAGGTAGGCGACGGCGAACACCGTGCGTGAGCGGATGTCGTCGAATGGCGTGCCGGTATCGCTGTTGCGCAGCTCGACGCCCCCGGCACGCAGGTCGTCGATGTCGCTGTTGAGGTCATCGCCGCTCACCGCCGCGACAGCGAGGTCCGGCATCCCCAGCTCGCGAGCAACAGCGCGCACAGCCGCGGCGGCCCCGTGCGGGTTCATGCCACCGGCATTGGTGATGAGCCTGATGCCGCGTTCCCGCGCCGCCGGCAGGAGCCGGCGCATGAAGTGCGGCAGGTCACGCGTGTAGCCGCCTTCCGGGTTGCGCATGCGGTCCTTCTGCAGGATCGCCATGGTCAGCTCGGCGAGCGCGTCGAAGCAGATGTATGACACGTCGCCGTGCAATGCGACGTCGATCGCGCCGTCCGGTGTGTCGCCGTAGAAACCCTGACCGGCGCCGATGCGAACGCGGTCCACGCCGTCAGGACGCCGGGTCAACCGACGCGAGCGATCCAGTCGCCTGGGCGCTTGAGCTCCGCGGCTGTCGGCATCATCTCAGCCGACTCCCACACGCGGTTCAGCA
This sequence comes from Candidatus Dormiibacterota bacterium, assembly GCA_019236085.1. Lineage (GTDB taxonomy): Bacteria > Chloroflexota > Dormibacteria > Aeolococcales > Aeolococcaceae > JAFAJR01. The sequence continues at coordinate 20,398 of JAFAJR010000091.1, read as the reverse complement.
CGTCCAGCCCGGCACGGTCGGCCACCTGCGAGCAGAAGCGCTCGCCAACGTCGTACTGGCGCATCTTCATCTCCAGGCCGGTGATTGTCAGCACCAGACGCTCGATGGCTGTGCGTTCGCGGCGGCGGCGGCGCAGCGCTGCCTGCAATGCCGCGGCCCCCTCGATGTGCCGCTCGCCCACGCGGTGCATCACGAAGTTGCTGTAGCCCTCGAGCACCGACATCAGCGACTGCAGCGACATCACTGTGCGGATCTGCGAACGCAGCATCTCCGGCAGGCGCTGCAGCACGTCGCGCGACTGCAGCAGGGACGTGCCGTCGGCGCTGACACTCTCCACCACCATGCGCCGGATGGATTCGCCGATGTGCTCGCTGAGCCATGGATGGCGGGAGAACTGCCAGGCGTGGGTGAGCTCATGCAGCAGGATCCAGCGGCGCAGCGCGACGCCGTCGAGCTGACTGCTCCGCTGCACGTCGTCGAGGTTGGGCTCGATCATGAATAGCGCCGCGGTATCTGTCGTCTCAGTGTCGAGCGAGAGCACGGGGTCGAACTGGCCGAGCACGCGGCGCGACATGAGGCCGAAGAGCTCGCCCACGTAGCGATCCATCATCCGCCGGCTCAACGCTGTTGCTGCCGACTCCGGCAGCAACTCGCGAAGCCGCTCCACGGGGACGAGCACGCGCTGCGCTATGCGGATGTTGGCGTCGACGAAAGCGGGCCGGTCGAGCGCCGTGATCTGGGGCACGTCGAACGGCACGTCGGGACACACCTCGCCCAAGAGCGGCGCCAGCTCCGCGGCGAACGCCTGGTATGCCTCGCTCTGCGTGGCCCGGCGAGCGGCGCTGACCCTGCCGCCGCGCTCCACAGCGGTGCGACGCACCGAGTCCCAGTCGAGCAAACGGCGCTTGGCCTGCGTGTTGGGCTTGAAGAAGGCGCGGGCTCCCACCACTGCGGCCGCGGCCAGCGCGCCCATCGCCGCTCCCCTCGCGTACCGGTCCCTGCTGGAGGAAGAGCTCACCGTCCGATCATAGGCGCTGTCCTCCGGAGCCCGGTCTCACATGGCGGCGCCGCTGCGGCCGTCGATGAACACGGGGTTCTCCGGCTTGCCCTCGACCCAGTACGAGTCGATCTGCGAGTCGCTGTAGCCAAGGGAACGCAGGAGCGGCTCATCGAGCAGCTGCTGCCCGGTGAGCGAGGGCGGCTCGGTGCGCACGATTTCGATCAGGGAATCGGCGAGGATGCGCGGCGAACGCCACATGCTGCGGTCGCCAACGTTGTAGTTGATGGTGGCAAGGCTCTCGATGAGCGTCACAGGCCACAGCGAGTTGGCAGCCACGCCGTCCTCGGCGTGCTCGGCAGCGATGCCGATTGCCACGCGCGTCATGCCCATCTTGGTCGTCATGTAGGCGACGTAGCCGGGGTTGGCGTCGGTGCCGATCGGCGGCGAGCAGTTGATGATGTGCCCCCAGCGGTGCTCGATCATGCTGGGCAGCACGTGGGCTGCGCATAGAAAGGCAGCGCGGACGTTCACCTCCCACATGAGGTCGTAGCGCTTGGCCGGCGTCTGCAGCACGGGCTGCCACCACAGCGCGCCGGCGTTGTTGACAAGGATGTCCACATGGCCGAAGCGCTCCAGCGTGGCGTCGACCATCGCTGCGATCTCCTCCTCGTGACGCACGTCGAGCCGCATCGCCATCGCGGTGCCACCGGCCGCCTCGATCTCCGCTGCAACTGTGTGGATGCTGCCCGGCAGCCGCTTCGTCGAGGTCTCGGACTTGCCTGTCACCACCACCGCGGCGCCCTCTTCGGCCAGGCGCAGCGCGAAGGCGCGGCCGATGCCGCGGCTCGACCCGGTGACGATGGCTACCCGGCCGCGGAGGCTCTGTTCCTGGCTCACGGCGGCCGATCATAGGGTCCGGCTCCCAGCCGCCGCTCACGCTCTCGTTCCACAGCCGTGTTGCAGTCGCTGACGGTTGGTCACACGGCCACCCAAAACTGGCAGCGATGACCGCATGGTCGCAGGCCTCCTGGCTGCGCGCCCACTGGTGGACCGCGTCCGCCGTGCTGGTGGGCGCCTTCATCGTGTTCTTCGTGGCGGGGATGGTGGCCAACCTCTTCGGCGCCAGCACGTACACTTACTTCGACAACATCACCGAGACGGTGGCAGCCTACGCCGGCGCCGCGGCGTGTGCCGTCGCAGCCTGGCGCCACCACCGGCGGCTGCGCCTGGCCTGGGCGCTCATGGCCTGCTCGGCGCTGTGCTGGGGTCTCGGGCAGACGGTGTGGAACTGGTACCAGCTGGTGCAGAACGTGCAGACGCCGTTCCCGTCCTTCGCCGACGCCGGCTACCTGGGCATGGTGCCATTCGCGGTCGCCGCGGTCCTTGCCTTCCCCGTCGCCTACGAGCAGACGAGAACCCACATCCGCAGCGTCCTCGACGGACTGCTCATCGTCGCGGGCTTCCTGGTGGTGAGCTGGACGACGGTGCTGGGCGCCGTGTACCAGGCGGGTGCCGATTCCACGCTGGCCATGGTGCTGAGCCTGCTGTATCCGCTCAGCGATGTGGCGATCGTGTCGATCATCCTGCTGCGTGTCGGCCGTGTGGCTCGCGGCAGCGCGACCCCGCTGCTGCTGCTCGCCGCCGGTCTCGTGGCTGCTGCCGTGGCCGATAGCAACTTCGCGTATCAGACGGCGAACAACACCTACGGTGCCGGCAGTCCGCTGGACGCTGGGTGGGTCGCAGGATATGTGCTGATCGCGCTGGCAGCGCTGCGGTCGGTGCACAGCCCGATGCGAGCAGACGCACCCCACGTCTTCCCGTCGCGCTTCTCGGCGCTGCTGCCGTATCCGCCGGTCGCGGCGGCGCTCGGCGTCGCCATCGCCGAGATGGTGCGCAACGGCGCCATCGACCGCTTCACGTTCTGGACCATGTTCGCCCTGGTAGCACTGGTGCTGGTGCGGCAGTATCTGGTGGTCACCGACAACGCGCGTCTGATGCAGCGGCTCACGGTGCGTGAGCGCGAGCTGGACCACCAGGCCAACCACGACTCACTCACCGGGCTTCCCAACCGCGCGTACTTCACGCGCCAGGTTGCTCGGACATTGGAGGAGAACCGTTCAACGGGCGCCCGGTGCGCCGTGCTGTTCCTGGACCTCGACGATTTCAAGCAGGTCAACGACCTGCTGGGCCATGCCACCGGCGACCGTGTGTTGCGAGCCGTGGCATCGCGCATGCGCGGCGCGCTGCGGCCGCTGGACCTCGCGTCGCGCTTCGGCGGCGACGAGTTCGCCATGCTCATCGACAGGATCACCGACGAATCGCAGCTGGGAACCATCGCCAGCCGCGTCCTGGCGGCGCTGCGCGAGCCGCTCAACATCGACGACTTCGTGTGCTCGACCCGCGGCACCATGGGCATGGCGCTGTCCGAACCGGACACTGACGGCGCCGAGGAGTTGCTGCGCCGCGCCGACGTCGCGATGTATGCGGCGAAGCGTGCGGGCAAGGACCGGATCGGCGTCTATCCCGCGATGGCGGCGTAGGCTGACCGAAGGGCGATCGCGAAAACGGAGGACTCCTGATGGCGGACGGCGGTCATTCGACTCATTCAGCCGAACCTCCCGAGTGGGAGACGTACGGCAAGGCCCTGCTCCACTCGATGGCAGACGTGCGCGCAGAAGTGCCGGAGGAACTCCACGCGCTCCTGATGGAGACGGCGGACTACTGGCTCACAGTTGGTTTGGTCATCGGGACGCAGCATCGTGATGCGGCGCAGCGGCTGATAGAGCTGGCCGAGAAGGACGAGCACGAACGCGAGGAGCTGGCCGCCGACGCTCAGCACTTTGTGGCTGAGGCTCTCGATGAGGCGTAGGTCATTCGTCTCGAGCCTGTACCGGACCGCACGCCTGGCCAACGACATCTCGACCCTGGCCTCGGGCAACCCGCACCGCATCGCGCGGCGAGCGAAGAACAAGATCGTCGGACGCGCGCTGGCTCGCGCCGGCATTTGGAGAGCGTTGTGGCGGTAGCGACGCACTCTTCGACGGGCTAAGGTAAGGGCCGTGCAGACGCCGCCGCAGTATTCGGCCGACGGCCGCTTCTGGTGGAACGGCTACCAGTGGGTGCCGGCGTGGCAGCCCGGCACGCCGCAGCGCCGCAGCCTCTGGCCGTACCTGCTGGCGAGCGTGTTCGTGCCGGGACTGGGCTCGCTGCTGCAGGGCCGGTGGCGCTGGGGTGCCGCGGTGCTCGGGGTCTTCGTCGCTTGCGTCATCACCTTCTTCGTGGTGTTCGCGGTGAACTTCGCCACCATCGCCGGCACGTTCCCTGACTGCTTTCAACGGCTGTGCCGGCCCGGGTACTTCGCCGCCAACTGGCCAGCAGGCATCTTCATCACGATGGCGGTGGTGTGGCCCATCGCATTCGTGGCCTGGATCGTGGGCATCATCGACGCGGCCCGCGGCGCCCAGGAGTGGAACCGGGCGCACGGCTTCCCGGACTGACACTGCGCCGCACGGGCGCCGCTGAATGATGGTTGTCGTGCAGCACATCGCCGATGCGCTGCGCCTTGCCGGCACGATGTTCTGGCAGGTGCTCTGGCCGCTGCTGCTGGGCTTTCTGCTGTCGGCCACAATCGAAACGCTGGTGCCGAAACAGGCGGTCAGCCGGGCTCTGGGACGCGATTCGGTGCGCGGCGTGACGCTGGCAACGCTGTTCGGCGCAGCGTCGTCATCGTGCTCGTATGCCGCGGTCGCGGTGGCCCGCACGTTGTTCCGCAAGGGCGCGTCGTTCGGCAACGCCATCATCTTCGAATTCGCTTCCACGAATCTCGTGTTCGAGCTGGGGCTGGTGCTGGTCGTGCTCCTGGGCTGGCAGTTCCTCGGTGCCGAGCTCGCCGGCGGCGTGATCATGGTTGTGCTGCTGGCGCTGCTGTTCCGCGCCACGCTGCGGCCGTCACTCGTCACTGCAGCGAGGGCGCAGGCGGAACGCGGCGTCCAGGGACGCATGGAGGGACATGCCGCCATGGACATGTCGGTCACCGACGGTCCGCTGCTGCGCCGCGCCTTCTCCTCGCGAGCGCTGACAGGTGTGAGCCATTACTTCTTCATGAACGTGTACAGCCTGTGGCTCGACCTGCTGCTGGGCTTTCTCATCGCCGGAGCGCTCGCATCCTGGGTGCCGAGCTCGTGGTGGGCGGCGCTGTTTCTCAGCGGGCACGGGGTGTGGAGCGACGTGTGGGACGCCTTCATCGGACCGCTCGTCGCCATGCTCAGCTTCGTGTGCTCGGTGGGCAACGTGCCGCTGGCTGCAACGCTGTGGCGTGCCGGCATCGGCTTTGCCGGCGCCATCGCATTCATCTTCGGCGACCTCGTCATCCTGCCGATCCTCGACATCTACCGCCGCTACTACGGTGTTCGCCCCGCTGCGTACCTCTTCGTCGTGTCGTTTGCTGCGATGGCCGCCGCAGGCCTTGCGGTGGCAGCGTTGTTCCATGCGATCGGTGCGATTCCTGCGTCGCACACGCTCGCCGCGTTCGGTGCGGGTGTTGCGTGGGACGCGGGAACGGTCGCCAACATCGTGCTGCTGACTGTTGCAGCGCTGCTCGGCGTGCGCTTCCTCCGCACCGGCGGCCCGGCGATGCTGCGCCTGATGGGCTGATTGCTATCGTCCGCACCGATGGCGGTGGCGGGAGGCGGGCCGGCCCTGCGCTTCAGCGAGACGCTGCTCAGCGACTATGCGCTGGCATGCGATGCCATCATGCGCGTGCTGCGCGGCATCCCGCGGCACCGCATGACGAACTTCACGCCGTGTCCCGCCTGGAACGTGCGTGAGCTCATCCACCACGTGATCGATGTCAACGAACTGTACGGAGACACCGTCGCGGGACGCACGCACCAGGATCAACAGTGGGTGGACGACGCCTTTCTGACCGCGGCCTTCGCGCACTCGGTGGAGCGCACGGCACTGGCGTTCATCTCCGACCACGTCGTCGAGCCGTGCTTCTTCACGCCGTTCGGGGCGCTGTCCATCGCTGCCACCGTGCAGCACTGCACCAACGACATGCTGGTGCACGCCTGGGACCTGGCGCGAGCCACGGGGCAGCCCACCGACCTCGCTCCCGACGTCGCAGACGAATGTCTGCGTGTGCTGCACCTGTTGAAGTACCTGGTGCCGCGAGACACGGGTGTGTACGGTCCGGAGCGCCCGGCGCCGGCAGATGCATGTCCCACAGACCGCCTGGCGGCCTTTCTCGGCCGCCACGTCTGATCCCAGCCCGATCAGAATGCGGGCTTGAACACCATCACGAAAACGATGGCGAGCACCACGACGCTCACGAAGATGCCGACGCCGCGCACCCGGGAGGCATAGGCCAGCGCTTCAGGGGACGTGGGTCCCTGAGTTTCGACGGCCGCGATCTCCTTGTTCAGCGCAGGCGAGATCATGGTGATGGCGAGCACCGCGACCAAGGCATACAGGATGAGGCCGGAGATGATCCAGCGTGTTCCCAGCGGCCACGTGGTGAGCCACATGGTCACGCCGGTCGCAAGCAGCAGGCCGTACGCAGGGTTGGCGATGCGGTCGTCGATGAACTTGATGCCGCGCAGGACGAACGCGAGGTGCTGCGACTCGATGGTTCCTCGTGCGGCCCACACGCCATAGGTCAGGTTGGACCCAACGGCGGTGATCGCCGACAGGATGTGGATCGTCAGCAGCAGGGAGTACCACCACGCCATGGCGCGGATTGTAGCCGGAGATCAGCTCGTGGCGGTTACCGTGCGGCGTGGTTCCGCAGGTGCAGCACCGCGCCACCGACCGCTGCGCTGCATGCGCCGCACAAACAACAATGCGGGCCCGCCGATCGCCGCCATGAGTACGTCGTTGTAGCCGCGGTAGATGAGCGCCGCCGCGGCGCCGGTTGCGGCAGGGATGCCGTAGGTGAGCATGATGACCGTCAGCAGGCCCTCGAAGGCGCCGATGCCAAGGGGCAGAAAGCTGATCGCTGAGAAGGTGTAGCTGACGCCGAGCACGAACACAGCGGTGATGTACGAGACATTGGTGACCCCAACTGCGAGCAGCGCCATGTAGAAGAGGAAGAACGAGAGCACTGCCGCAAGCGCTTGGTATGCAGCGATTGGCAGGAGCGTACGTGGCTTGCACAACGTGACGAAGGCGGGCCGTATTTCGTGCAGCTGCTGGTCGAAACGGCGCAGCACGCGCACGTGCTCCACGATGCGGATCGCGCGCTGGTACAACGGCTCCCAGAGGATGACGGCGAACACGAAGCCGAAGCCGAAGGTGGAGATGAGCATGAACAGCGCGACGTCGTGGCGCTGCGCGAGCTGCGGCAGCGCACCGAGGCTCACCATCCACATGTACAGCAGCTCCTGCAACGCTACGGTCGCGGTGATGGCGCCGATGCCGTGCTCGCGGTCGGCGTCGCGCACCATGGCGACCCGGGCGAGGTCGCCCATCGGAAGGATGATCATCACCTGGCCGGCGAGCTCGATCGTCTGCACCTGCGAGAAGCGCGCGTGCTCGCCGATGCCACGCAGCGCATACCACCATGCAGTGCCGCGGCAGAGGTAGAGCGCGAGCACTACGGGCACCATGCCCAGCGCCAGGGGCCAGCTGACATGGGCGAATGCATGGCCCAGCTTGGGCGGGTTGACGCCGATGATGAGGGCGACCAGACCCGCAAACGCGAACAGCTCGGCCCAGTAGCGGCGCAGCAGGCGAAGGGGGAACCGGGGCAGTCTCACAACCTCCACGCCGCAGCGTAACAGGGGCCGGTTGCGGCCGGGCGACGCCGGCGGTCCCTCAGTACCCGTCGCTGACGACGTTGCGCAGTGGCTCGCCGGCGATGTAGCGCCGCACCTGCTCGCCGGCGAACCGCCATCCACGTTCGAACACTCGCGTCACAGCGCCGCCGATGTGCGGCGTGATGAGTACATTCGGCGCCGACCACAGCGGATGGCCGTCAGGCAGAGGCTCCGGATCGGTCACATCAAGCGCTGCCGCGATGCGCTCGGCTCGCAGCGCCTCGAGCAGTGCGTCGGTGTCGACGACGGGCCCCCGTGCCGCGTTGACCAGCAGGGCGCCGGGCTTCATGCGCGTGATGAACGCGGCGTCGACAATGTGGTGCGTCGCGGCTGTGAGCGGCACCAGGATGACGACGACGTCGGCCTGAGGCAGCAGGGACGACAGATCGTCTGCAGCGTGCACGCCGTCTCGTGTTGTTCGGGCCACGCGCTCGACGCGTGCTCCGAAGGGAAGCACGCGCGCCTCCACCGCAGCGCCGATGGAGCCGTATCCGACGATGAGCACCGTGGCGTCTTCGAGGTCGGCCCCGCCGCTGGTCCACTCCCAATGCTGAGACTGTTGCGAGAGGACGTGTTCAGGCAGCTTGCGGCGCATCGCGAGTGTCGCCATCACCACCCATTCGGCCACAGATGAGTCGTGCACGCCGGAGCCGTTGCACAAGATGACGCCGGACGCCATCTGCGGCACGATGGAATCGACGCCGGCACTCATGACCTGCACGACGCGCAGGCCATCGATGCGACGCATCACATCGACTGTGCGTTCGGGTGAGAACTGGCCGATGAGCATCTCGCCCGAGCCGAGATGATCGGGCAAGGCGGGCGGCGCAACGTGCACGTCGATGCCGTCCGGCAGCACCGTGCGCAGCGAATCGGGAATGGTGTCAGTGAGCCAGACTGCTGGCGGCACCGTCCGATTGTGCGGCAGCGCGGTCGAGCGCCGCCTTGACATGGCGCAGCTTCTCGGGGTTGGCCACCGAATGGATGGTCGCGACCCGGCCCGAGTCGATCTCGAACACCAGCACCGCCATGAGGTCTCCGTGCTGCATCGCCAGTGCACCTGCTGCAGCGTTCACGGGCATGGGTTCGAGCGTGATCTCGAAGGTGCGCAGCCACCACAGGAACCGTTCGGCAACGCGCTGCCGCCCAACCAGGCGGTCGCGCGGTGCCGCGACAAGGCCGCCGGAGTCGGTCCAGCCTGCCGCCTCGGGGTCCAGCAGCTCGAGCAGACCGTGCAGATCGCCGGTCGTCGCCGCGGCGATGAAGCGGTCGGCGACACGGCGTGCCTCGACCGGGTCGATGACACCGCGCAACCCGGCGCCCTCCTGGTTCACATGACGCCTCGCCCTGCTCGCCAGCTGGCGGCATGCGGCGGAGGTCTTGCCCATCACCCGAGAGATGTCATCGAAGGAGTACTCGAAGACGTCGTGGAGGATGAACGCAACTCGTTCCGCGGGCGATAGGCGTTCGAGCACGAGCAGCAGCGCCATCCGCACGCTCTCATCGAGCGTGATGCGCTCCTCGGGAAGCAGTTGCTCGTCCACGGCGATGACCGGCTCGGGAAGCCACGGGCCGACGTACGCCTCGCGGCGAACCCGAGCGGATCGCAGCTGGTCGAGGCAAAGCCGGCTGGTGACCACGACCAGCCAGGCGCGCACGTCGTCGATCGACCCAGTGTCCGCACGAAGCAGGCGCGCGAAGGCGTCCTGCACCACGTCCTCGGCGTCGCTGACAGAGCCCAGCATGCGGTACGCGACGTCGAGCAGGTGGCCGCGGTGCTCGTGCCACGCCGCGAGGACGATCGGATCGCTGGACTCGGGCTGCTTCATGGCGCTGTCCTCATGGGCTCGCATCCACTGTAGGACGAAGCAGGGGGCCGCGATGTGACATCAGCCGCGGGTGTCACACCGAAGGGTATGAGGCCGTCCATTCCACGCTGCCGCAGACGCGGCGATGGCGACCATCGAGGAGAAGCGACGATGAATGATGAGATTGACGGTGCGGCGATTGAAGTGCAGTCGCTGCGCAAGGTGTACGCAGGCGGCGTAGAGGCGGTGCGAGGCATCGACTTCACGGTGTCACGTGGCGAGGTGTTCGGACTGCTGGGGCCGAACGGCGCGGGAAAGTCGACGACGATCGGCATCCTCACCACCACGGTGCGGCCCACCGGCGGCGCCGCGCGCGTGGCCGGACACGACGTGGTGCGCGAGCCGCTGGCTGCGCGTGCGGCGAGCAGCGTCGTGTTCCAGGACCAGGTGCTGGACCTCACACTGACCGGACGGCGCAACGTCGAGATCCATTCGCGACTCTGGAACGTCGGCGGCGCTGCGCGCATCGACGAGCTGAGTGCAACGCTCGGCATCAGCGACATCATCGACCGTCCAGTCGCCATCTACAGCGGTGGCCAGCGGCGGCGTCTGGAGATCGCACGCGCGCTGGTGTCGGACCCGCAGGTGTTGTTTTTGGACGAACCGACCGTGGGGCTCGATCCCCGCATTCGTCACGAGCTGATCGATGTCATCGCCGGCCTGCGCAGCACTGGCATGACAATCTTGCTCACAACGCACTACCTCGATGAGGCTGAGCGCCTGTGTGACCGGGTGGCGATCATGCACGAAGGCGAGATCGTGGCGCTCGACACGCCGCCTGCGTTGCTCGCATCGCTCGGCCACGAGGTGGTGGAGCTGCGCGTGCGTGGCGACGGTTCGCATGCCCTGTCGATGCTCCGTGGACGGGGCATTGCCGACGACGCGGCCTTTGTCGTCGGCGGCACCGTGACGCTGCCGATGCGCAACGGCGATGCACCGGAGGTGGTCGCCGCCATCAGGGGCATGAGCCTCGACATCACGGCGCTGGCGACGCGCCAGCCGTCGCTTGACGACGTGTACCTGCGGCTCACCGGCAACACCTTCGCCGGCGCCGCGTAACTGACGTTGGATTCATTTGCTGCACAAGGAGAACTCGTGATGACGACCATGACCGCCATCCGTCCGCTGCCTGTGAGGACACGCAGCGCCGCGCCGCGACCCGCTGCTTTCAATGCGCTACGGACCCTTGCAGCCCGGCGCTTTGCCCTGAGCGTCCGCACGCCGCGCGAGCTGGTGGTGCCGCTGCTGACACCGGTGCTGTTCGCCCTGGTGATCGCGCCGGCGTTGCGCGACGCACTCGGCGCCACGCACGGCGGCGTCGATTACATGTCGTTCGTGGCGCTGGCGACCGTCGGCCTGCTGATCCCGCTCAATACGCAGTTTGCCGGGCTCAGCGTCATCGTCGACCGCCTCAGCGGTGCGCAGCGTGAGCTGCTGGCCGCCCCGGTGCGGCGGGCGTTGCTGGTGCTGGGCAACCTGGTGGTGGTGGTCGCCATCACCGCCGTGCAGCTCGCGGTCCTCGTGGTGCTGGCTGCAATCCGCGGCGCAACGTTCGACATCACCGCGGCGGGCCTTGCCTGGTTCGTGGGTGCGGTGCTCCTGTTCACGATCGGGATGTACGGCATCGCAGAAGCGATGGCCAGCCGCATCGGCCGCCAGGAGGAGTTCATCAGCGCGACGCCGGCGGTGGCGATCGTGCCCTGGTTCTTCGCCGGCTCGCTGTTCCCCATCAGCGTTCTTCCCGGCTTCCTCGATGTGTTCGCCAAGTTCCTGCCGTTGACGCATGCGCTGGCGGTGGTGCGGTACGGACTGATGGGAGCGCGGGCGAGCGGGCTCACGAACATCTGGGGCATGAGCAACCCAACCGCCATGGCGGCGCTCAGCCTCGGCGTGGTGGCGGTGTTCGCGGTTCTCGGCGTGACTCTGGCGGTGCGCACGTTCTCCAAAGCCGCGGTGCACTGAGATCCGGTGGGATGGAGGAGGCTTGTCAGCCTCCTCCATCTCGCGAGTCCCCGGCGTCGCCGCTCGTGGTGGCGCTCTCCTGCGGGGAAGCGAGCCAGCGCCAGAACTCGAGCGACGCTGAGATGGCGTTGTACGTGACCTGGTCGAACAGGTCCTGAGTGATGCCAGGGGCGAGGTCGACATCGTATGCGGTTCGGATATGCCAGGCACCTTCATAGCCGCAGACAGTTGCCTTGGGCCAGCGCTGCTCGTTGTTCCACTCGTTGCACCGCTCCACGGCCTCCGTCCGCAGCTCCGGTGCCGCCCCGTCGGGCGACACGCTCGACACGGTGTATACGGTCTCGTCAGGGCCTGACGCCACCAGCCACACCACCACCGGTCCGGACGTTTCGTCGGACTGGAAGTCGGCGCGGAAGTCACCATCGTCGTCGCGGAGGAAGTGCACGCCCTTGCCGCGCAGGTGCTTCTCGATCATGTCCCGCGTGAAGTGCTGCGCCCGCGGTAGCGTCACGTCGTTGAACACCAGGTAGTGCACGGTGACGCTGTACTCGTCGTCGAGCTCGTACGCAGTTCGCAGCAGCGAGTCCGTGAGCCGGGCCAGCTCCGCCGGCGACGATGGAAGATCGTCCTTGGCGAAGTTCTTCTCCGGTCCACCACCGGTGAATCCGAGTGCGGCGAGCCCCGCCACCGAAGCCGGTGCGAGGGGTCGCTCCGGCTCGTGCCACTGGCGCGAGCTCACCTCGCCCAGCAGTGCACCGTCGTGCAGCTTGAACTGCGCGTACTGGTCGTGGTCACTGTCCGCGTCCAGCACGATGAATCCGCGGTCCTTGGCCTTGTTCAGGAACGTCGTGAAGAGTGCCCCCAGTGCCTCGATGCGATCGGTCTGCTTCATGTGCCACGCCCTCCTGTGCTGGTCTGCCCTTTGCTATTGCTCAGGGTGCACGACCCTGGCGACAGGTGCCTGTCGCCTCGAGCGGGCTGACGCGGCTAGGCGGCTCTGGATCGCAACCGCACGTGGATGCGGTCGCTCGGCACCAGAACGAAGATGCCGCGCGGCTCCACAGCCGCGTCGTTCATCACCTCGAAGGAGAAGCGCTGCAGCAGCTGGCCGATGATCAGCGGCGCCTCCACCTGGGCGAAGTTGGTCCCGATACAGGTGCGCGGTCCGGCGCCGAAAGGGATGTAGGTGAACGGCTGCTTCTCGCGATCCGTGTCGTCGCCGAGGAAGCGCGCCGGCTCGAAATTGTCGGGCTCCGGCCAGTAGCGCGGATGACGGTGCATGGTGTACGGGCTGATGGCCACCACCGAGTTCACCGGGATCTCAACGCCGCCGATGACATCGGTGTGCAGCGCGCGGCGGCCGATGATCCACGCCGGCGGGTACAGCCGCATCGTCTCCTTCACAGTTGCTGTCAGGTATGGCAGTGACGCCAGGTGCCCGAGCGTCAGCCGCTGTCCGCCGGTGACCGAGTCGATCTGCCCGCGCAGCGTCGCCACGATGGCCGGGTTCTGCGCCAGCGTGTACATCGCCCAGGTGACGACGCTCGCCGTGGTCTCGTATCCCGACAGCGCCATGTTCACCACGTGGTCGCGGAGCGCGTCGAAGTCGGCGTCGTCGGTGCCCGAATGAATGAGACGGCCCAGCAGGTCGTCGAAGGCACGCCGCGCCACCAGCCGCTGGGCCACGATGTTCTCCGCCACCGACCAGATGGCCTGCTGTGCCACGCGGAATGGGTACTGCGACTCGTCGGTGAGAACAGGAAGCGCGTCGGTGAGGATGGGCATGGTGAGCCGTCCGTCCCAGGGCCGCGGATCGACGCTGAACAGCGCGATGGACGTGATGCGGAACAGCAATTTGGTGGTCTCGGCATGCAGGTCGATGTCGACGTGGCCGTTGCTGTGCGGCCAGGCGTCGACCATGCGCTCCACCTCGCGGTCGACCACCGACGCGATGGTGGGCAGGTAGCGGCGCGCGAACGCGGGTTGCATGAGGCTGCGCTGTCGCCGCCACACGGCGCCCTCGCTGTTGAGCAGACCGTGCGCGATCGTGTCGGCGAAGCCGGAGTTGATCGGCGTGTCCTTGGAGTAGCGGTCGGCGCCGTCGACCAGCACGTGCCGCACCCACTCCGGGCGGTTGACCAGGAAGGACTGGGGCTGCCCCGTGGTGTAGACGAAGATGTCGCCCTTGCGGCGCGCCAGCACCGCCAGCACGTGCAGCGGGTCGCGTTCCTTCACGGCGGGGCTGGTCGAGATCACGGCGCCCATCATCACATCGGAAGGTCAAGGCGAGTGCGGGGGCCCTCCCGGCGTCAGGAAGGATCGTCAGCGTTGTCAGCGTCGCTTGGTCCGCGGCGAGCGAGGCGACATGGCAACACCGCGGCCCACAACAGCCAGGCTTGCGGCCACCGCCACCATGAAGGCGACAGCGATCCACCAGGCCATGTGCCACAAGCAGGCGGTGGTGCCGGTGAGCGTGAGCAGGACGCTGACGCCGAGCAGGAGGTACGAGAGACGGAGCGCGCTGTGGGTGCGCCGCCGGCGGATCTCAGCCAGCGGCTGGGAGCCGATCTGGTCTCGGATCTCCACGCCCGCGGCGCGAAACGACTCGATGGCCGCCTCCTCCAGGCCGATCTGCTCCACGTCGCGCACCAGGCGCAGCAGGGCGAAGGCCGAAACGGCAGGCGGCAGCGCCACCGCCAGCGCGCAGCTCGCAATCAGCACGGCGCGGTCCACCGGGCCGACCGTGAGCAGCGCCGCAAGAATCACCAGGTTGAAGGCGACCATGGCGCCCAGCAGCCAGGTGCCCAGGTCGAGCAGCCAGATAGTGAGGCGATCGATCACCCCACCCAGCGCCTGCGCCGTCTGAGTGAAGGTGACCGGTGGCGCCGCACCGCTCGGCGGTGGCGGAGCCGGTGGCGGCGGAGCGCCGGTGGTCACGACCGGGATGATCGCCGGTCAGCTCTTGGGCGTGTTCTCGTCCTCAGCCAGCAGCTGGTACAGGCCGCGACGGGCGTCGCGGAGGATCTCCTGCGCCTTGGTCACCTGGGCCACGGTGCCGTGCGAGCCCACCTGCCAGGTGGCTGCTGCCACCTGCACGAAGATGTCGCGCAGGGAGTGCATGGTGTCGTCGACACTGCCGGCCACCTCTTCCCAGGGTGGCGTGGCGGCGCTGGTCTTGGCCTCCTCGCGCCCGGTGTCGGTGAGCTCGAACACGCGGCGGCCGCCTTCCTGCTGCACGGCCTTCACCAGACCCTCGTCCTCCAGCTGTTGCAGCGTGGGGTAGACGGAGCCCGGGCTGGCGCGCCAGGCGCCATCGGTGCGCTGCGACAGCTCCTGGATGATCTGGTAGCCGTGCATCGGCTCCTCGTTGAGGAGCGCCAGGATGGCGGCGCGGATGTCGCCGCGGCCGGCGCGGCGGCCGCCGCCGAACGGCGCGCCACCGAAGAAGCCGTGTCCCCGGTTCCAGGGTCCGGGTCCGCCGCGGCCGAACGGGCCGCCGTGACGATGGCGCCGGCGCGCCTCATGAATGAGGTTGCGCAGCTCGTGCCTGTCGATGCCGAGATGGCGTGGGTCGTGGCGCTGGTCGAATGTGGTGTCGGTCATGCCGGTCGTGTGCTCCTTGTTCCTATCGAGAGCGGTTCCATGCGCTCACGATATATCGAGAAGCGGTCGGACGTCAAGTTTCGGGGAAGACTTGACGCCGGGGGATGGGGATTCAGCTGTAGATGCGGAGCACCACGAAGAGCGCCAGCCCGCACACGGCGACCACCGCGGCGTAGTCCAGGACGATGCGGGCTGTCGAGCGCCGGCCGGCTGTCTCCAGCGCGGGCTTCCACATGGACTCGGGGAGGCGATCGCGGATGTCGTAGAGGATGGAGAATTGGCGGTCGCCGAACAGGCGGAGCGGGATGGTGGCGACGCCCTTCTCGGCGCCGAAGCCACCGGGCAGGCGGATGTGGCTGCGCGTCTGCTGGGGATCGCGGATGACCAGCGTGAGGCCGCAGTCGCTGCGGTTCTCGACAGCGACGATCTGATCCCACGACGCGGTGAGGTGGTCCTTGCCGCGCTGGAAGCTGATGCCCTCGTGCGTGAGGTCGAGCGTGCCCTTGAGCGCGACCGCCGAGACCAGCAGCATGCCGAGCGTGAAGACGAGGAAGCCGCCGACGGCCATCGAGGCGAGGTACTCGTTGTCGATAAAGAGCATGGCGACGGCCAGGCCGGCGAAACTGAGTGTGACGATGGGCAGCACTTCCCAGATGGCGAAGGGATTGCGCGTCACCGAGTAGCCGCGGCTGGGCCGCAGCAGGCGTGCGTTGTCGGCCTGCGGCTGACGGCGCCCGATTGTGTCGGCGCGGTGGGTGAGGATCGTCGCCATAACGTCCCTCCTTGTCGTGCGGTTGGGGATTCCCGCCATCACGTGTGCTACCACGAGTCGGCGCTCCGCGATGACCGCGTCATGACGGCGTAGCGGAAACGTCAGAATCATTGGCGCGGATCGGATGAGTGAGATACGGAGCGACGAAATGCGCGCTGAGGCGAAGGCGTTGTCGGGAGGCGAAGTGGTCGAGTTTGCCAAGGGCAAGGTGGAGCTGGTGACTGTGGGCGATCGCCAGATCGCCCGCGGGCGATACGAGCCGGGCTGGCGCTGGTCCGAGGATGTGAAGCCCATCGTGGGGACCGAGAGCTGCGAACATGAGCATGTGGGATACGTGCTCACGGGTCGCCTGCACGTGCGATTGAACGATGGCAGTGAGGCGGAGGTTGGCGCCGGCGACGCGTACCGGATCCCAGCGGGCCATGACGGTTGGGTCGTCGGCGATGAGGCGTACGAGTTCATCGACGTGCAGATGGGGAACTTCGGAAAGGCGAGCTCGTAGCAGATCTCATGAGCAACACGCCATTCACCATCTGCCTCTGGTTCGACACGGAGGCCGAGGAGGCCGCGCGGTACTACACGGGCATCTTCAAGGATTCGCAGATGGGGTCGGTTGCGCACTACGGCGATGCAGGACCGCGTCCGGCCGGCATGGTGATGACTACGGAGTTCAGGCTCAATGGACAGCCGTTTCTCGCGCTGAACGGTGGCCCGAATCATCCCTTCACGCAGGCGGTGTCGCTGTACGTCGAGTGCGCAGATCAGGCCGAGGTTGACTACTACTGGGAGCGGCTCGGTGAAGGTGGTGCGGAGGTCGCATGCGGCTGGCTGACGGATCGCTATGGGTTCTTTTGGCAGATCGTGCCAACGCGGCTCATGGAGTTGATGCGGTCGCCTGATCGAGAGCTGAGCACCCGTGTGATGGCGGCGATGTTGCAGATGACCAAGGTTGAGATTGCGGCGTTGGAGGCTGCGGCGGACGGCTGACGCTGATCGCGCATAGAAGCCGTGTGAAGTGCTCCGCAAGACGCTCGGCTAGCACTCCCTCGCGCAGCCCGCTAGCACTCCGCCACGCCGAGTGCTAAACTAGCCTCCAGCCACAGGCAGAGCACAAGCAGCCACAGGAGGTATCCATGCCCAAGCAGCTGGAATTCGACGCCGACGCCCGCGCTTCCCTCAAGCGGGGAGTGGACCGGGTCGCCGACGCGGTCAAGATCACCATCGGCCCCAAGGGCCGCAACGTCGTCCTGGACAAGAAGTTCGGCTCCCCCACGATCACCAACGACGGCGTAACGATCGCCAAGGAGATCGAGCTCGAGGAGCCCTTCGAGAACATGGGCGCCCAGCTGGTGAAGGAAGTCGCCAGCAAGACCAACGACATCGCCGGTGACGGCACCACCACCGCCACCGTCCTGGCCCAGGCTCTCATCACGGCCGGCCTGCAGAACGTCGCCGCCGGCGCCAACCCCATCCAGCTCAAGAAGGGGATCGAGAAGGGCGTCGAGGCAATCGTCGGGGCCATCAAGGAGCAGTCGACCCCCATCACCGAGCGGGAGAAAATCGCCCAGGTGGCGTCGATCTCGGCGGCCGACCCCACCATCGGCGAGACCGTGGCCGACGCCATGGAGAAGGTGGGCAAGGACGGCGTCATCACCGTCGAGGAGTCGAAGGGCCTGGAAACGGAGCTCGAGCTCGTCGAAGGCATGCAGTTCGACAAGGGCTACATCTCCGCGTACATGGTCACCAATGCGCAGCGCATGGAGGCCGTGCTCGAGGACCCCTACATCCTCATCACCGACAAGAAGATCTCGGCCATCGCTGACCTCCTGCCCCTCCTCGAGAAAGTGGTGCAGAGCGGCAAGCCGCTGCTGGTCATCGCCGAGGACATCGAGGGTGAGGCGCTCGCAACCCTCATTGTCAACAAGCTCCGCGGCACCTTCAACGCCGTCGGCGTGAAAGCCCCGGGCTTCGGCGACCGTCGCAAGGCCATGCTGCAGGACATCGCGATCCTGACCGGCGGCCAGGTGATCAGCGAGGAGGTGGGCCTCAAGCTCGACTCCGCGCAGCTGAGCTCGCTGGGCCGGGCCCGCAGCGTGTCCGTGACCAAGGACGACACCACGCTCGTCGAGGGCAACGGCAGCAGCGACGCCATCAAGGGCCGCATCGAGCAGATCAAGGCCGAGATCGACAAGTCCACCAGCGACTGGGACAAGGAGAAGCTGCAGGAGCGTCTTGCCAAGCTCTCCGGTGGTGTCGCGGTCATCAAGGTTGGCGCTGCGACCGAGACCGAGCTCAAGGAGAAGAAGCACCGCATGGAGGACGCCGTGTCCGCCACTCGTGCCGCCGTCGAGGAGGGGATCGTCCCGGGAGGCGGTGTGGTGCTCATCAACGCCATCCACGCGCTGGACACCGTGAAGGAAGAGGGTGACATCGCCACCGGCGTGAACATCCTCCGCCGCGCCCTGGAGGAGCCGCTCCGCCAGATCGCGACCAACGCCGGCGCCGAGGGATCTGTGGTGGTGGAGAAGGTGAAGACCCTGCCCAAGGGCCAGGGCTACAACGCCGCCACCGGCGAGTACGTGGACATGGTGAAGACGGGGATCATCGACCCGACCAAGGTGACCCGGTCGGCGGTGCAGAACGCGGCGTCGATCGCCGGGCTGCTGCTGACCACCGAGGCCCTGGTGACGGACATTCCGGAGAAGAAGGCGGCAGCCGCGCCGCCGATGCCGGAGTACTGAGTCCGGACCTTCGTCCGATTTGCGAGAGGCCGTCCCACTGCGGGGCGGCCTCGTTCTTATTAAGAGCGAGCAGCTGTCCGCCGGTTGTCCCGCGAAACGGGCGATGCTAGCATCGTGCTAGCAGAGATGGCCACGCTGTATGTGAGAAATGTGCCGGCGGAGGTGGTCCAGCGCCTCCAGCGAATGGCGGAACGCGACGGCATCTCCGTGAATACCCTCGCCATCCGCGAGCTGACCGCCGCAGCTATGCGCCGCCGCAATGCCGAGCTGCTGGCCAGCATCCCCAAAGCTGACCTGTCGCTGACGGCTGACGAGATTGTGGCTGCCATCCACGAGGCTCGAGAGGAGCGGGATCGGCAGATCAACGCCTCCATTGATCGTCCTTGACGCGTCGGCGGCGCTGTGGGCGCTGCTCCAGGACGGGGAGGCCGCGACGATCATGTCGAGCGAGACGCTGTGCGCTCCGTTCACGATCGACGCAGAGCTTGTGAGTGCCCTCCGCAAGCAGGTCCGGCTGGGCCGGGTCGGCGTTGCGACTGCTGAGGCTGCCATCCGCGTCTGGCCGCACATCGAGCTGAATCGCTACGACATCCGGCCGCTGTTGCAGCGCATCTGGTCATTGCGCGACAATCTCACGGCATACGACGCCACGTACCTCGCCCTCGCCGAAGCGCTCAATTGTGAGCTGGTGACTGCCGATCGGCACTTGGCATCCGCAGCCGTCACAGCCGCACGGGTTCGCCTCGTGACGTCGTGAAGTCCATCGAGTAGACTTGGCGTCGCATCAAGAGCGGCGACGAGTGTCGCCCGGCAACCTGCGCTGGACACGCAAGGTGCCCACCCGATTCACGGGGATGCGGTTCCGCCGGAGGAGCAACCTATGTCCAACACAGACAACAGCGAGCATCGGCATCCCACGCGCGCCTTCGTCGGGTTTCCGCCGAATTGGCAGCAGATGACCGAAGAGGAGAAGGAGGAAGCTGCGCTGCAAACTGCAGAGGCGATGGCGCGGCAGCTCGGGTTGATCCTTACAGACGCGGTCGACGACAACGGCGACGACAAGTCAACATGAACTAGCCAGGCGGAAGCGTGATGGTTCCCTCGCTGCCGCACGCCAGCAGCGAGACCTCAGGACCCTGAATGGCCACGCCGTCGCACGTGTCGCTCACAGACGGCGACGGTGACTGCGGCGCCCGGTAGAAGCTGTGATCGTCGCGCACCCCGCAGGGATTGCCGCCGAGCACAGTGAACGAATGAATAACCCCGGTGTCGACCCCGAACTCTTGCAGCTTGAAGGTGGCGGCGGTGCAGTGGGACAGCGCCGCTTCAAAGCAGGTCAGCGCAGCACTGCCGGAAACCACCAGCGTGTTGCCGCGTGCAGTCGCGCTGCCGCACTGCACTGGCGTCGCGGATGACGGCGAGGCAGTTGGCGGCGGCGCACTCGTGCCAGCGCCGCACCCGCTGAGCAGCAGCACGCCACCCACAGCCGCTGCACCGGCGACCCATCGCATCACGTGATGAATACGACCGCCGGCCAAGAGAGGTTCCCGGCGCCGCGCGCGGTGCGCGGCGCCGGAAGTAATCACGACGCTTGGTTCAGCGCGGTGTCGTCGATCACGAAGTCCGTCGTGCCACCG
>JAFAJR010000364.1 GCA_019236085.1 Candidatus Dormiibacterota bacterium | reverse complement strand
AGGTACGGCCCAGATCGGTTGACGCCGCCGGAGAAGAACGCCGTCCAAACCGAGTACGCGCCGAAGGCGGAGAGCACGGTTACCACCGCTGCGGGATAGAGCCACCAGGGCGACGCCCTGCGCAGCCGCTCCAGCGGCCCGATGCCGGCGCCGTGGGCGGGCGCGAGCGAGGCTGGAGCGGTGCGATCCACGAGACCTAATCGTAGCGAGTGCCCGCATAATCACGCCGAAGGAGATTCAGATGCTGCCAACTGACGACGGAACACGGCACATTCCGCCGCAGGACCTGAGTGACTGGTACCTTCCCGACGAGCACTGCTCCTGGCTGGTGCGGCACACTGTCGGTGAGGCGCTGTGGCCCGTGGCTGCGGCGGCGCTCGGCGAGCTGGGCACGATGGTGCCGCAGACGATCGAGCCGTTGGCACGAAGCGCGGACCGCAACCCTCCGGTGCTGCGTCAGTACGACGCGTGTGGCGCGCGCATCGATGAGATCGATTTTCATCCAGCGTACCGCGAGCTGGAGCGGGCTGTGCTGAGCTTCGGCGCGGTGCGTGCGGCGTATGTGCCGGGCTGGCGTGGATTGACCGGCGTTGCGCCACGCTCGCTCACAGCTGCGGTGCTGTACATGTTCCTGCAGGCCGACCAGGCGGTCACCGGCTGTCCCATCGGGATGATGGATGCCATGGCGCGTTGCCTCCTGCGCAACGACCCGGCTCTCGCAGCGTGCTTTGTGCCGCGCATCGCTGACGACTCAGGCTCACATCTGACGGCGGCGATGTTCCTCACAGAGAAGGCTGGTGGGTCCGATGTCGGTGCCAACGAGTGCACTGCGCAACGCGCGGCCGACGGCAGCTGGCGACTGCACGGCGAGAAGTGGTTCTGCAGCTGCGCTCACTCGGACCTCGTGCTGGTGCTGGCGCGGCCCCAGGGTGCGCCTCCAGGACCCCGCGGGCTTGGTCTGTTCCTCATGCCCCGCACCCTGGACGACGGCACGCGCAACAGCTACGTGCTGCACCGCCTGAAGGAGAAGTTCGGCACCCGAGCGATGCCCTCCGCGGAAGTCGGGCTGCGCGGCGCCTTTGCCTGGCCGGTGGGTGACGTTGCACGCGGTCTGCCGCAGATGATGGACATGGTCAACCTCACACGGGTCGGCATCGTCACCGCCACAGCAGGAGCGATGCGGCGCAACACATTTGAGGCGCTCACCCATTGCCGCGGCCGCTCCACGTTCGGCACCCGGCTCGACCTGCATCCGCTGATGCGCGACACCCTCGCGGACCTCGTGGTTGACTCAACGGCGGGCCTCACCGCCGCGATGGGGCTTGCCGAGCTGCTCGACCGCGCCGACACGGGTGACAGGGAAGCTGGCGGGGCGCTGCGGCTTCTCACCCCGGCGCTCAAGATGCACGGCACAGAGCGGGCTCGGGTCTGCGCCACCGAGGCCATGGAGGTGCGTGGTGGCAACGGCTTCATCGAGGACTGGCCCGACGCCCGGATGCTGCGCGACGTCTACGTGCACGCCATCTGGGAGGGCTCGGGCAATGTCATCGCACTCGACGCTTTGCGTGCCATGGAACACGGCGCGCTCGGCGGATACATCGGCGACACCGAGCGGCACGCCGAGGCTGCATCGTCGGCAAGTGTCACCGAACCGCTGTCACGCGTCCTCATCGATCAGCTGCGTGGTGTCGAAGGCAATGTGGCAGCGCTGCCGGATACAGGCGATGCCCGCCAGCTGCCGGTGCGACGCCTCGCCAGGCGCATGGCGCAGCTGGCAATCGGGGCACGCCTGGCTGAGCAGGGAGCGGCGTTCGCGGCTGAAACGGGCAGCGGACGGCTCGCCTGGGTAGCCGCGCGTTTCATCGCCCGGCTCGGCGGCGAGACGGCTGTCGCGCAATTCGCCGACGACGCAGCATGGCTGCCGCATGCCGACTCGCTTTTGCATGGCGGCACAGTACCGCTGGAAGTCGGCGCGCACGCGTCGCGACTGGCCGCCCGCGCGCTCAGCGAGCGGCTTCAACCGCTCGCTCGATGATAGCCTCCATGATGTTGCTCTTGGCGTCGGCGTACTGCTGCATGTAGCGCCACCGCCGTTTGGCAAGCGCCACCTTCACACGCTCGTATTCTTCGCGTTCCTCCGGCACGGCACGCAAGCGGTCACGGAACGCGACATAGCGTTCGATCTCGGGGCAGCCCGCCGAGTA
>JAFAJR010000156.1 GCA_019236085.1 Candidatus Dormiibacterota bacterium | reverse complement strand
CTGCGCACCGGGTAGGAGACCGTCCCGGCCACCGCGTCGCGCCACTCAGGGGTGGCGGCGAGCAGATCCTCTCCTTCGAACAGCGCAGCGCTCAGAGGCAGCGCCGGGATGTCACCCAGCGACAGGTTCAAGTCTGGATGTCGAGGCGGTACTTGCGATTGCCCAGGCTGACAAGCCGCACCGACGAGTGATGCCGAGCCAGCCACTCGCCGAAGCGCCGAACAGCTTTTGTGGCCGTGTCCGAGTGAAAGGTGACGATCTCCGGGTGGTGCACCACGAGGCGCACCGCCTCACGGTGATGGTGCTCGTCGAGGCTGGGGACGTGCACCACCATGCTTCCCTCGTGGACCCGAAGGTCGCCGACCTGCTGCTCCAGGAGTCGTGAGACACGGCTGACCAGTGATGCGTCGCCGTCGCGTTTGTCGTGCAGCCAGGCACGCGGATGGGCACGCTGGATCCGGCTTCGCACCGCGAACGCATCGATGTTCTGCGAGTAGACGATGACCAGGCACTCGGCCATGTCGTGTGCCAAACGAGAGAGCACGTCAGCGCTGTCCCACCTGCCGTCGGCGGCATGACGCAGATCCCAATCGACGATGGCCAGGACCGGCCGCGACGATGCGCTGTTGTGCTCGATGAGCGACAGTGCACGCGTGGCGCTGCTCGCTGCCAGTGGGTGAAAACGCCGCCGGGCAAAGTGGCCGCTGAGCTCGGCGAGCGTCTCGGCGTCGTCCTCGACGATGAGCACCTCGGGGTTGGCTCTCATCGCATGGCCACCAGCCGTACGCGTCCGCCACTGCTCCGCGGTCGCACCTTGAGGCCGTGTGCAGCCAGCGTCCGCGTCGCAGATCGAAACGACGGCAGCGGCGCGTCGATGCCCACAGGATGCGCAGCGATGAGCGCTTCCAGCGGCGCCGACCGTGCCGATCGCCCGCCCGGCATCGACACGCCGAGTCCGGGCGCGAGGCGCATCCCCGAGACCTCTCCGTGCAGCACGTTGTTGACATGTTCGGCAAGATCTCGAAAGCTGCCGAAGCAGCGGGTGTGGCCTGGAAGCTCCGCAGGTGGCGCTCCTAGCCAGCACACGGCCACCGGGTCGTGGCGCAGCCTGGCGGTGACCCATTCCTCGAGCGCCGCAACGTCGCCGCAGAGCAGCCAGGGATACGGGAGGCACGCGGCGTAGACGGCGCTGAGGTCGCCGGGCCGGGCGTCGCGGACCACGACGAGCTCTCGGGGCAACCAGTCGCGCAGCGCGACGGCGAGCTCTCCCTCAGGACTGACAGCGACGAGGCTGCGCAGCCGGTCGCGGACCAGCACGCCCAGCTGCCGCTGCTCGATCCCTGCCACCAACCGCCCTCCAGCTCCTGCCACACGGCGCCAACGCATCGAACCGGCGCCGGGGAAGACGGAGTGTACGCCGCCTTCGACGCGTTCATCGGCCGCCTTCCACTGTCCGTGTCCGCCGCGGACAGCGGGCGGACAGAGCAGTGCAACGACGCCAGGGGCATGGCAGACTGAGCATCCATGGCCGTCTCACCTGCTCCGGCCGCCGGCCGCGACACGGAGCGCCTCTGGTTCAGCCAGATAGCCGGCGCGGCATTGGTGGACAGCCGCGATGAACGCTTGGGGAAGGTCGACGACGTCATCGCCCGGATCGGCGACGGTGTCTACCCGCCTGTCACAGGAGTTGTGAGCCGCATCGGCGGCCGCCGCGTGTTCATCCCCGAGGAGCGCGTAAGCCGGCCCGACGGCAACGGCGTCATGCGGCTGGTGGGCGAGACGCTCAACCTGCTCAGCTTCGAACGCCGCCAAGGCGAGGTGCTCCTGGGGGCTGACGTGCTCGGCCGGCGGGTCATCAGCGTCGACGCCGGGCGGCTTGTCCATGCCAACGACATCGCTTTCGCCAAGACCAGGGGCCGGTGGCGGGTCACGGGCATCGACACCGGACCCCGCGGTCTGATGCGCCGGCTGCTTCCTTGGAGCGGCCAGGGCGAGGTGCACCGCGAGGCTGCGTTCGTCGACTGGAGCAACGTGGAGCCCTTCGTGGGGCACGTGCCGGGCTCGCGCCTGCTGCCGCTCCGCC
>JAFAJR010000381.1 GCA_019236085.1 Candidatus Dormiibacterota bacterium | reverse complement strand
TGTGACGTGTGATTGCTCCGCTCCTTCCAATGCGCGTTGCAAGAGTCCCCGTTCGCGGAGGAGCACGAGGTGACAGTGGGTGTCGATCAGCGTCGCGTCACGCACCGGCGACGAGCACCGTGCACTCGCCGCGGGGCGGCTGAGCTGCGAAGCTTGCCGCCAGCTCAGCGGCGGTGCCACTCACGACGGTCTCGTGCAGCTTGGTGAGTTCGCGTGCGACCAGGACCTGGCGCTCGCCCAACAGCAGTGCTGTCGTGCGCAACGTCCGAGCAAGGCGCAGCGGCGACTCAAAAAACACCAGCGTACGTCCCGTCTGCAGCGCCGATTCCACGACGCGCCGCTGCTTGGATGGAGTCCGGGGCAGAAACCCGAGGAAGCAGAACGAGTCCGCGGAAAGTCCGCTCACCGACAGCGCGGTGGTGACGGCTGAGGGACCGGGAATTGCGACCACTGCATGACCAAGGCTGCGCGCCGTTCGGACCAACAGCGCACCGGGATCACTGACCACCGGCGTGCCTGCGTCGGTGCACAGCGCGAGGCTCGCCCCGTCGTCCAAGCGTCGAACGATGTCCGGGATGCGCCGTGCTTCATCGTGCGAGGTGAGCGACAGCACGGGTTTGCGCAGCCCATGGGCTGTCAGCAGGGCCCGGGTGCGACGCGAATCCTCCGCGACCACTGCATCGCACTCGTGGAGGACGCGCAGCGCCCGCAGCGTGATGTCCTCGAGGTTGCCGATCGGTGTCCCGACGACGTGCAGCGTTCCGCTCACAAGCCCCAGTCCCGCGGATAGCGGAACTCGCGGTCAATGGTTCGTGGCCCCAGCTTAGCGATGAGCGGGGGCCGCCTCTTGAACTGGCTGGTGCGCACCCGCCGGCTGATCTCGTCGACCACCGCGTCGTCGAAGCCGAGGGCAGCAAGCTCGTCGCGGGTCCGCCGCTCGTCCACCAGGTGGTAGAGGATGGCGTCGAGCGTGGCGTAGTCGAGGCCCATCTCCTCCTCGTCGGACTGGCCTGCCCAGAGGTCGGCGCTCGGCGGCTTGCTGACGATGCTGTCAGGAACTCCGACGGCGCGAGCCAGCTGGAACACCTGGGTCTTGTAGAGGTCGCCGATGGGATTGAGCGCGCTGGCCTGGTCACCGAACAATGTGCTGTAGCCGATCAGCATCTCCGTTTTGTTGCTGGTGCCGAGCACCAGAGCATCGCGTGCCGCCGACTGGTCGAACAGGACGGTCATCCGTTCCCGCGCCATCTTGTTGCCCCGGCGGCGGCGGTCGGCATCCGGGTGGCGATCGAAGTACGCGTCGACCTGCGGCGTGATGTCGATCAGCAATGGCTGCAGGGCGAACGCATCGCAGAGCCGGCGGGCATCGGCCTCGGAGCGAGGGTCACTGGTGCGATAGGGCATGAGGATGGGTGCGACGTGTTCGGGCCCGAGCGACCGCGCCGCCAGCGCCGCAACCAGCGAGGAGTCGACCCCGCCCGACAGGCCGACGACGACGTCGCCGAAGCCTGTCTTGCGCACCTCGGCCGCGATGAAGCCGCACAGCAGCTCGGTGACGAGCGCTGCGTCAAGCTCGAGCGCGGCGGTTCCGGATGCGATCGCTCTCTGCATCGTTGACATCGTGACGCTCATCGCGCAGCAATGGGTAGGCAACCCGGGCGCGTCGCACCGCTGCCCGGTCGAGCTCGCAGTACAGCAGCTCCTCATCGCGTTCCTGCGCTGCGGCCAGGACGGAGCCGTCAGGCCCAACGACGCGCGAACCTCCCCAGAAGTACACGCCGTCTTCGTAGCCGACCCGGTTGCAGTACACCACATACGCTGTGAAGAGCTGGGCGTAGGTGCGGGTCATCGCGTCATAGCTTCTCGCCGTGCCGAGCCCGTGGTCATCGGTGACCCCGCGTCCCGGCGATGCAGAGGGACAGATGAACACGTCGACTCCCTGCCGGGCCAGCTGCACCGCCGCCGACGGATGCCACATGTCCTCGCAGATGAGGATGCCCGCAGGCCACGACGACGCGCCGCTGTCGGCCCCGATGTCGAATCGCCGGAAACAATCGCCGGCGGCCATGTAGCGGTGCTCGTCGAAGAGGCCGTACGTGGGCAGGTACACCTTGCGGTGAACATGCGCGATGCGCCCCGCGCTGATGTAGAGCGCGGCGTTGTAGAAGCGGACGTCGTCGGATTCCAGGATGCAACCCAGCACGATGTCCATGCCGCCGGCGGCCTTGGCCAGCGAGGCCAGCTGCAGGGAGCCGGCGCGTAGCGCAACCTCGGGCACCAGGTCCTCAAGCAGGTAGCCCGTCAGCGACAGCTCGGGGAACACCAGCAGCTGCGCCTCGTTGTGACGTGCTGTCTGGATCAGGTCCAGGTGGCGTTCGAGGTTGGTGACCAGGTCCAATCGCGGGGCGACCTGAGCCAACGCCACGCGCAACGGCGGCCGCGGCTCATCACGCCTGCCGCCGATGCCCGGCGCTGTGGCGCTGCCTGCGTCGTGTTCGCGGCTCTCAAGCACCATGGGTCCATTCTCCCACCGTCGCCGGCGCTGCTCTCCGCACAAATGCGTCCACCAGGTCGGCCACGTCGTCGAGGCGGAGCCGCGCCACCGTAGCCGGCGGGAGCGCGCTGAGGAAGACCTCGCCGTATGCGCGGCTTGACAGGCGCTCGTCGCACAGCACGACCGCCCCGCGGTCGGCGTGTGAACGGATCAACCGGCCGAAGCCCTGGCGCAACCGCAGCACTGCGGTGGGCAGGATGTATTGGCCAAAAGCGTCAGAAAGCCCGTCGCTGCGGGCCTGCACCAGGGGATCGGTGGGCACCGGGAACGGCAGCTTGTCGATCACCACGCAGCGCAGCCGCTCACTGGGAATGTCGACGCCCTCCCAGAACGTCGTGGTGCCCAGCAGCACTGTCCGGGGATCGGCGAGGAAGCTGCGCAGGATCTGCCGCCGGGTGCCGTCGATCCCCTGACCCAGAACGGCGATGCCGTCGGCCTCCAGGCGTTCGCGGAGCGCGCTCTGCACCCGGCGCAGGGCGCCGTAGCTGGTGAAGAGGACGAGCGTGTGACCCCCCAGCCGTTCCGCGACGCCACCCACGAGGCGGGCCATGGCGGCCTCATGGGCAGGGTCGTCGTAGGGCGGCATCTCCTCCGGCAGCACGCACAGCGCCTGGCTCAGATAGTCGAAGGGCGACGAGAGGATGAGCTCCTCCGCCTCGTCCCCCACCCCGATCCGCGACCGGAGGAAGCCGAAGCCGCCTGCAACAGCCAAGGTTGCCGAGGTCAGCACGACCGAGTCACGTTCACTGAAGAGCCGCTCGCGCAGCGGCTCGGCAACACTCACCGGCGCCTCATGGAGCTCTGCGTGCTCGCCGCGGAGCTCGATCCAGGCGACGCTGCCGGGCTGCGGCCGCAGCAGGACGCTCTCGATCCGCCCCGCCAGCTGGGACAGCGCCGAGGCGGCCAGCGCCAGCTCTTCACCGGCTCGCTCGGGCTGCGGCAGCAACTCTGCCTGGACGTCGGAGGCGTCGGCGGCGTCCAATGTGGCGGCCGCCTCGCTGAGGACCGCCACGGCGTGGCGCGCCGAGCGCGAAATCGCCACGAAGGCCGGCTCGCCGCGCAACCTGTCTGTGAGGCCGACTCTGGCGTTGGCGGCGGAGCCGCCGAGACGCTGCACCGTGAACCCTTTGAGGTCGCCGAACAGGCGCTGCCCCGCCTCCCGGCAGCGCCCCACAGCTGCTGCCACCTCGCCGCCACCTGGGGGCAGGCGCTCGAGGATGAGAGCCAGGTCCCAGCCGGACGCGACGCCGCCCAGCTGCTCCGTGGCCGCCGCCTCCAGGTGGTGGGCCTCATCCACCACCAGCGCCGCGTAGTCGCCGATCAGCTGCCCCTGGCCATCCGACGCCGCCAGCAGCATCGCGTGGTTCGTCACCACCACCGCCGCCCCGGCGGCGGCCGCCCGGGCCGCCACCATGTGGCAGCGCCGCGCCGACCAGTTGGCACACGCAGGGCCCAGGCAGTCGTCGCTGTCCGACTCGATCCAGCGCCAGAACGGCTCTTCCGATCCTGTCAAATGCAGCTCCGAGCGGTCGCCGGACAGCGTCGAGGCCAGCCAGACAAGCACCTTGAGTGCGAAACGGGTGCGCTCTGGGTCGCGGCCGCCGGTGCCGGCCTCGGTCACGGCCAGGAAGCGCTCCCAGCGTCGCAGGCTGATGTAGTGGTTACGGCCCTTGAGCAGCGCCACCGCCGGTGGGTGGCGCAGCGCTGCCTGCACCTGGGGGACGTCGCGGTCCATCAGCTGCTCCTGCAGGGTCACGGTGTTGGTGGCCACCACCGCCCGCCCGCCGGTTGCCGCGCTCCAGAGCAGCAGGGGGACCAGGTAGGCGCGGGACTTGCCAACGCCGGTGCCGGCTTCGACCAGCAGCCGCCGGCGACGGCGCAGCGCCTGGGCCACGGCCCTGGCCATCTGCACCTGCTCTTCCCGGAGCTCGTAGCCCGGTTCGGCTGCCAGCGGCCCACCGTCGCCGAGGAGGCTCACGGTTGCTGTTTCGAGGCCTTCGACGGACGGGGCCTCGGCGCCGGCATCTGGTTCCACCGGCGCAGCGGAGCCGGCCTGCGCGGCGGCGGGGCGCACCGCAGCTGCCCCGGCGCCGCGGACCATCGCGGCGAAGAAGTGGTCGAGCGCGGCGTCGTGCCTGGCCACCCGGCGCAGCGACTCCAGCGTGGGGGACGGCAAGCTTCCGCCTTCCACCGACAGCCGCGCCAGCAGCTCGGCTGTGGCCAGGGCATCGCTCAGGGCCCGGTGGGGCCGGTCGTGCCGCAACCCGAGGCGTCTGGCCAACTGGGGCAGGCCGTGGGTCTCGAAGGTGGGAAACACGATGCGGGCCAGGTCGAGGGTGTCGAGGACCAGGCGGTCGCGGAAGGGCTCCGGGAGCAGCGCCCGGCACACCTGGAGGTCGATGGCGCCGCCATGGACCACCAGCACGGCTCCGTCGCAGAACTCGGCGAGCTGGGCGGCAGCCTCCAGCGGGCTGGCTGCACCGCGGACGTCACGGTCGCTGACGCCCACCAGGCGCTGCACGGCCACCGGAATCGGCACGCCGGGATCGGTCAGGACCTCCATC
This sequence comes from Candidatus Dormiibacterota bacterium, assembly GCA_019236085.1. GTDB lineage: Bacteria > Chloroflexota > Dormibacteria > Aeolococcales > Aeolococcaceae > JAFAJR01. The sequence continues at coordinate 1,677 of JAFAJR010000381.1, read as the reverse complement.
CGTGCCGTCTCGTGCAGGCGTTCGTCCAAGGCCACCGCTCCCACCTCGAGCAGCCGGTCCGTCTTGGGCGAGAGCCCGGTCATCTCCAGGTCGAAGGCGACGTAGACGGTCACGCCACGGGAAGCCCCGCGTCACGGCAGGCTGCCGCCGCCAGGGCGACCATCTCCTCCACACCGACCCTGTCTGTCCAGATGAGGAGCGCGTCCGCCGCCGGACGCATCGGCGCATCGCTGCGCCGGGCGTCGCTCCGGTCGCGGTCCTCCACCTCCGCGGTGAGGGTCGCCGGAGCCACCGCGCCGGAACCGTCACTGAGCTGCCGCGCCCGGCGAGCTTCGCGAACAGCCGCAGGGGCATCGAGGTAGAGCTTCACCGGCGCACCCGGAAAGACCACGGTGCCGCAGTCACGGCCGACGGCCACCGCCTCGCCGTGGGGAGCCAGACGGCGCTGCGGCGCGAGCAGCGCCGCCCTCACCCCGGGGTTGCGGCTCACCGCCGCAAGCAGCGGCGCGAGGCCCGGGTCGCGTATCGAAGCGCTGACGTCCTCTCCATCGATGCGGATCGCCGGCGCGGTGTCCGAGGGATCGGTCCCGACCTCGATGCGGGCTCGCAAGGCCAGGTCGGCCAGCCGTTCGCCGTCGTCGGGGCCGTAGCCGGCGCGCGCTGCAGCAACCGTCACGGCCCGGTACAGGAGCCCCGTGTCGATCAGCGGAACGCCGAGCAGCCCGGCCAACCTCCGTCCGAGGGTCGTCTTGCCGCTGCCCGCCGGCCCATCGACAGTGACCAGGCGCTTCGGCGGCGCAGCGCCGCGATCAGACGTCATCGGCCGCCGACAGGCCGACGGCGAGACGAAGCGATCGGAGCTCACCATCGTCGAGCGGACGGCACTGGCCTTCGGGAAGGCTGCCCAGGCCCACCGGGCCATAGTGCGTGCGGCGCAGATCCACAACCTCGAGCCCGAGCGCGGCGCACAGCCGGCGCACCTCGCGGCGGCGCCCCTCGCCCATCACCACCTCTATCTCATCTGCACGCCGGCTACGCCGTGCTGCCAGCGCCTGAGCCTTTCCGTCGTCGAGCTCCACACCCGTTGTGAGGCGGCGCAATTGAGCGTCCGCCGCCGGCGAGGCAAGCCTGACGTGGTACGTCCGGCGCAGCCCGAAGCGAGGATGCGCCACGCGATGGGCCAGCTCGCCGTCGTTGGTGAGCAGCAACAATCCCCGTGAGTCGCTGTCCAGCCGGCCAACCGGCACCAGCCCGGGGGCGGGTGGCACCAGCTGCATCACGGTGGGCCGGTGCTGGGGATCGCTCGTGGTGGTCACAAACCCGGGCGGCTTGTTGAGCAGCAGCGTCAAGAAGGCCGGGAGAGCGCGCACCGACCGGCCGTCGACAGTGACACTGTCCTCGTCGCTGACCGTTTCGCCCACCTGGGCGAGGTGTCCGTTGACCGCGACACGCCCGGCGGATATGAGCTCGTCGGCGTGGCGCCGCGAGGCCACGCCGCGCCGTGCCAGGTGCCGGTTGAGACGTTCCCGGGCCGGCGGTGGGGTCACCGCCACTCAGCTTCCAGGGCTGCGGCGTCGAGGTCCGGAACCTCAACCCCGTCTGGCAGCGGTGGCAGCTCGCCGATGTGCTCCAGGCCGGCGTACTGCAGGAACCGCAGCGTGGTGCCGAAGATGCGGG
>JAFAJR010000337.1 GCA_019236085.1 Candidatus Dormiibacterota bacterium | reverse complement strand
CCGAAAGTATAGGTCCTGCAGGCGGCGGGTCACGGGGCCGGGCTCGCCGTCGCCGACGGGGCGCCGGTCGATCTCGACCACCGGCGACACCTCTGCGCCGGTGCCGCAGAGCAGCACCTCGTCCGCGATGTACAGCTCGGTGCGGTCGACGTCACGCTCCAGCACGTCGATGCCGAGCTCCTCGCGCGCCAGCGTCATGAGCGTCGCGCGGGTGATGCCCTCGACGATGTTCTCTGTGATCGGCGGCGTGATCAGCACGCCGTCGCGAACCAGGAAGAGGTTCTCGGCGCTGCCCTCGCTGACATTGCCGTTCTGATTCAGCACGATGGCTTCGTCGTAGCCGTTGAGGAAGGCCTCCGTCTTGGCCAGCGCGCTGTTGACGTAGATGCCGGTCGACTTGGTGCGCGCCGGTCCGACGTTGTCGTCCATGCGCCGCCAGCTGGAGATCTGGCAGCGGATGCCTGCCGTGGTGTCCATGTAGGCGCCGAATGGGACGGTAACGATCATGAAGCCGTCGCGCAGGTTGTGGAAACGGATGCCGATCTCCTCGGTCGCCTTGTACACCAGGGGCCTGACGTAGACGTCGACGGTGAAGGCGTTGCGGCGGAGCAGGTCAACGGTGATGGCGCAGAGCTCGTCAGTGGACAGCGGCAGCTGCAGGTGCAACACCTTGGCGTTGCGCCGCATGCGGTCGAAGTGCTCTGCCAGGCGGAAGACATTGAGCCGATGTTGCCTGGCGCTCCAATAGGCGCGGATGCCCTCGAAGCAGCCGGTGCCGTAGTGCAGCGCGTGGGTCAGCAGGCCCAGGTGCGCGTCGCCGTAGCGGCAGACGGCGCCGTCGTGGAAGACCCAGGTGTCGCTCTGCGCCCTGCGCTCGACGGGGGCCACCAGTTGTTCAGTCATCGTGCAGCGCTCCGGGTTGTTCGATCAGATCAGCGAGATGGTGCAGGAAGCCGCCCGCGACGGCGCCGTCGGCGGCGCGATGGTCGAACACCAGCGACAGCTCCACGGTGCTGCGCGGCTGCAGCGAGCCGTCCACCACCCAGGCGCGTTCGCGGATGCGGCCCACTCCGAGGATGCCCACCTCCGGCGGGTTGATCAGCGCGGTGCCGCCGTCGACGCCGAAGGCGCCGAAATTGGAGACGGTGAACGTGCTGCCGCTGAGCTCGGACGCGGTGATGGCGCCGGATCGCGAGGCGCCTGCAAGACGCTCGAGCTCTGCCGCCAGCTGGACCACGGACTTGGACTGTGCGTCGCGGATCACCGGCACCACCAGGCCCCGTTCGGTCTGCACCGCGACACCGAGATGCACCGCATCGTGCAGGACGAGCTCGTTCGCCTCGGTGTCGAAATGGGCGTTCATGCGAGGAAACGCCGAAAGCGTCGCGACGCAGGCGTGCAGCAGCACGGCGAACGGTGTGACCCGTGTGTCGCTGCCGGCTGCGATGCGCTCGCGCTGCTCGAGCAGATGCGTTGCGTCAGCCGTGGTCGTCGCGGTGGCGGTGGGGATGTCACGGTGCGAGCGCTGCAGCCGTTCGGCGGCGACACGGTCTGCTCCTACGAGCTTGCGGCGCGTCGTCTCCGTTGCAGCCGGGCTCGCTGCCACAGAGTCGAGGTCGGCTCGCGTCACCATGCCGCCGGGACCGCTGCCGTGCACGGTGCCGAGGTCGATGCCGCGCTCCGCGGCCAGGCGCCGCACCAGGGGAGAGGCTGCGGGCTGCGCACTCTGCAACGGAGCAGGCACGCGCTCGGCTGGCGCTGTTCGTGAGCGGCGTGGCGCGGCCTCTTCGTTGGTGCCATAGCCGACCAGAACGTTGCCCGAGCCCTCGCCCACCTCGATGCTGATGAGCGGCGTGCCCACCTTGACGATGTCGCCGGACGCACCGTGCAGCCTGGCCACGCGGCCGGCGAACGGCGTGGGAACCTCCACGACAGCCTTCTCGGTCGAGACCTCCGCCACCGGCTGGTCGACTGTGACCGCGTCGCCCTCGGCCACCAGCCAGCTGATGATCTCGCCCTCGGTGAGTCCCTCCCCGAGGTCGGGCATCAGGAAGTCGCGCACCTCCGCCATCGCTGATCAGTACTCCAGCGAATGCGCCACGGCGTCGAGGATGCGGCCCGCGTGGGGCAGATGATGCTGCTCGATCTTGGCCGGCGGGTAGGGGATGTCGAAGCCCGTGACGCGAAGCACGGGGGCGGCGAGGTTGCCGAAGACGCGCTCCTGCAGCGCGGCGGCGACCTCCGCGCCGTAGCCGGCGAATCGTGGCGCCTCGTGCACCACGACGGCTCGCCCGGTTTTGGCCACGCTCGTCGCCAACGTGTCGAGGTCGAGCGGCGTGAGCGAGCGCACGTCGATCACCTCGAGGTCCCAGCCGTCGGCGGCTGCCGCTTCGGCCGCCTCCAACGCCGTGGTGACCATCGGTCCGTATGCGATGAGCGTCGCCGTCGTGCCGGTGCGGCGCACGAGCGCGCGTCCGATCGGCTCGCTGCGCACGGGCAGATCGACGTCCTCCTTCTGCCAGTAGCGGCGCTTCGGCTCCAGGAAGACCACGGGGT
>JAFAJR010000304.1 GCA_019236085.1 Candidatus Dormiibacterota bacterium | reverse complement strand
AAGACGATCAGCGGCTACACAGACTGGGATGCGTCGCTGCAGGTGATCACCCAGGAGCTGCAGGCGATCGGCGTCCAGGTCACCGTGCAGGACGAGACCAGTGCGCCGTACACCACCGACTCGCAGGGCGGCAACTTCCAGCTGCTGTACGGGGAGATGCCAGTCGCCGGCCCGGGTCCGTACTACGAGCTGCGCCAGCTGCTGTTCAGCGGCAACATCGGCTCCACCAACTACTCGCGCTACACGTCGAACGCCACCGACACGCTGATCAACCAATTCCCGGGAGCGGACATCAGCCAGCAGAAACAGATCGTGCAGCAGCTGTCAGCGGTGATGGACCAGGACGTGCCCCTGGTGCCCGTGACCGAGGGCGTCGACTGGTACCAGTACGACACCACCGACTTCGGGGGCTGGCCAACGGCGCAGGACCCGTATGCGCAGCCACCTGTGTGGGCGTACCCTGACAACGGCGTGGTGCTGACGCATCTGTATCCATTGAGCAGCTGAGCCAAAGCCTGATGCGACTGGCCAGAGGCCGGCCGGCCGTGCGATGAGGTACGTCCTCCGCCGGCTCGGCCTCTTCCTGGTGACCCTGTGGGCCGCGCTCACGGTGAACTTCATCATCCCGCGGGTGATGCCGGGCAACGAGGCGCAGGCGATCATCGCCAACTTCCACGGCGTCAACCCCGCGGCGCTGCACGCGCTGGAGATCGAGTTCGGCGTCAACGTGCATCAGGACGTGATCGTCAGCTACTTCCAGTATTTGGCCAACTGTTTTACCGGCCAGTTCGGCCTGACGGCTCAGCGCCTGCCGGTGCTCACCGACATAGTGAGCAAGCTTCCCTGGACGCTCGGGCTGGTCGGCGTGACCACTGTGCTCGCCTTTCTCGCCGGGACGTTTGTCGGCATCGTCAGCGCGTGGCGCCGCGGCGGCCGGCTTGACGGCGTGTTGCCACCGCTGCTGTTCATCGTCTCCACCTTCCCCGTGTTCTTCGTCGGCCTGCTTCTCATCTACGTGTTTGCGGTGACGCTCAACTGGCTGCCGCTGGAATCGAACTACAGCATCGGAGCGACGCCGTCGCTGTCGCCGCAGTTCATCGGCGATGTGCTGGCGCATGCCGTGCTGCCCGGTGCGAGCCTGGTCATCGTCACTGCCGGGCTTTGGATCTACTCGATGCGCAACAACATGATCACCACGCTCGCCGAGGACTACGTGAAGATGGGTCGCGCCAAGGGTCTGCCGAGCTGGCGGATCATGGTCGACTACGCGGCACGCAACGCAATCCTGCCCAACCTCACAGGGTTCGCCATGCAGCTGGGGTATGTGCTGGGCGGCTCGATCCTGGTGGAATACGTGTTCTCCTACCCGGGGCTCGGCTATCTCTTCTACACGAGCACCACAGACCACGACCTGCCGCTGATGCAGGCGCTGTTTCTCTTCTACACGCTTGCAGTCCTCATCTGTGTGCTGCTTGCCGATTTCGCGACAGCGGCGCTGGACCCGCGGACCCGGGAGGCGTAGCGGCGTGGCCATTCAGAGCATCAGCGCCGAACCGGCTGTGGTTGTCGCCGCCGTCGCGCCGCGCCGTGGCAGCAGCCTGGGACGCTTCGCCCAGGCGGTCCTGCGCAACCGCAAGGCCACCGCGGGCCTCGTCATCCTGCTAGTCCTCGCGTTCGCCGCCGCGTTTCCCGGGCTGATCGCGCACGACGACCCCAACGCTGCAATCTACGACCAGGACCTCGGCCCCTCGGCGCAGCACCTGCTGGGTACAACCCAGCTGGGTCAGGACGTGTTCGCGCAGCTCATCTATGGCACGCGGCTCACGCTGATCATCACGGTCGTGGTGAGCGCCATCGCCACCCTGATCTCGATGGTGGTGGGTGTGACCTCCGCATACGTCGGCGGTTTCACCGACCGCACGTTGTCATTGATCACCGACGTGTTCCTGATCCTGCCCACGCTGCCGCTGCTCATCGTGCTCGCCTCCTATCTGCCGCCTGGCTCGTTCACCATGATCGTGGTCCTCACGCTGACAAGCTGGGCGTTCCAAGCGCGGCAGCTGCGCTCGCAGGCGCTCTCGCTGCGGGCTCGGGACTTCCTGGTCGCGGCGCGGCTGCGCGGTGAACGCGTCTCGTACATCATTCTCGTGGAGATCGTGCCGACCATGACGTCGCTTCTGGTCGCGTCCTTCCTCGGGTTGGCGGTGTTCGTGGTCGGCTTCGCCGCGGGTTTGCAGTTCCTCGGGCTCGGCAACAGCACCGAGCTCACCTGGGGGACGATGCTGTACTACGCGCAGGAAGGTGGCGCGCTGGAAGCAGGCAACGCGTGGTGGGCGCTGGCGCCCGGCGCCGCGGTGGCGCTGATGGGCGCGGGCTTCGCACTGGTGAACTACGCGTTCGATGAGATCGGCAACCCCGCGTTGCGCCCCGTGCGAAGGAGGCGGCGTGTCCCAGCCGCTGCTTGAGGTCGGCGGCCTCACTGTCGACTACATCGGCGACAACGCCGACGTGCGCGCCGTGGATGACGTCACATTCTCGCTGCAGCCCGGCGAGTTCCTCGGTGTGGTGGGGGAGTCGGGCTGCGGCAAGTCAACCATGCTTTTCGCCATCGCTCAGCTGCTGTCGCCGCCTGCGGAGCTGACCGCCGGCACCGTGCTGTTCCGCGGCACCGACCTTGTGCGACTCGGTGAGGGCACCCTGCGCAGTGTCCGCTGGCGTGATTTCTCAGTTGTGATGCAGAGCGCGATGAATGCGCTCAACCCGATGAAGAGCATCGCTGCCCAGTTCGCCGACACCATGCGGGCGCACGGGATGCGCAATGACGACACGGTACGCGACCGCTCGGCAGAGGTGCTGCGCCTGGTCGGCATCGACTCGGTGCATCTCGACAGCTATCCGCATCAGCTGAGCGGCGGTATGCGGCAGCGGGCGATGATCGCCATGGCGCTGTTGTTCACACCCCAGCTGGTGATCATGGACGAGCCCACCTCCGCGCTCGACGTGGTGGCGCAGCGCTCGCTGATGACGCAGATCAAGGAGTTGCAGCGCGAGCTGGGCTTTGCCGTGCTCTTCGTGACGCATGACATGTCGGTGGTGGGGCGCTACTCGGACCGCGTGATGGTGATGTACGCAGGCCAGGTCGCCGAGATCGGCAGCACCGACTCGGTGTTCGGCAGCCCGCTGCATCCGTACACCCGGGGTTTGCTCGACGCCTTCCCCTCGATCCGCGGTCCACGCCGTACGCTGGCGGGTATTCCAGGTTCGCCCCCGGACCTGGCGCGGCCGCCGTCGGGCTGCCGCTTCCATCCGCGCTGTCCGGCGGTGATGCCGCGGTGCAGCGTGGATGCACCGGAGCTCTTCCACATCGGCGACAGCGACGTGCGTTGTCTGCTGTATCAGCAGCCGCTCGAGGACACGGCATGAGCGCGACGAATCCGGCGCCGCGCGACGACGCCGGCGTGCTGCTGCGCACGATCGGGCTGACGCGACACTTCAAGCTGGGCGGCTTTTTCTCCAAACGCTCGCTGCACGCGGTCGACGACCTGGATCTCACAGTGCACGAACGCGAGATCGTTGCGGTGGTGGGGGAGAGCGGCAGCGGTAAGACCACCGTGGCCCGGCTACTCGCACTGGTGTACACGCCGACGCGCGGCGACATCGTGTACCGCGGACGCTCAGTGCTGCGGTTGCGCCGTCGCCGCGACCTGCTGCGGTACCGCGGCGAAGTGCCGATGGTCTTCCAGGATCCGTACAGCGCGATGAACCCGGTGTTCCGCGTGTCGCATGGCGTGCTCCGCACCCTCGCGCTGCACCGCCCCGAGCTGAGCAAGGCGCAGCGGCACCAGGAAGCGGTGCGCGTCTTCGAGACGGTGGGCCTGACACCCGCGGCCGACATGCTGCGCAAGTTTCCCTACGAGATGAGTGGCGGCCAGCGGCAGCGAGTCGGCTTCGCCGCCGCGCTCGCGCTCGGCCCCAAGCTCATCCTGGCCGACGAACCCGTGTCGATGCTCGATGTGTCAATCCGCGCGGGGATTCTCAACATCCTCACGAGACTGCGCGACGAACAGGGCGTATCGATCCTTTACATCACGCACGACATCGCCAGCGCTCGCTACGTGGCTGACCGCATCGTGGTGATGTATGCAGGGCACGCGGTGGAGAGCGGCCCCACGGAGGTGGTGCTGGGCCGGCCGAAACACCCGTACACGCAGCTGCTGTTGTCAGCTGTGGCGGATCCGAAGGACCGTGCCGTGGCGGTCTCGTCTGACACGGGCGAGCCACCCCGGGTGATCGATCCGGGTGAGGGTTGCCGCTTTCGCTGGCGCTGCCCCCTGGCTGTCGACACCTGTTCGACGCTGACGCCGCGGCCGCGGCCGATGGGCCCCGGGCACGAGGCCGCCTGCCATGTGGCGGTGCCCGAGGCGGAGAGCAGCCTTGACATCGCAGCGGTCGGTTAGGAAGAATCCCTAACCATGTCGAGCAGGTGGTTTCGTCACTCGCGCCGGGGCCGGCTGGTGCTGGCGGCTGCGCTCGGCTGCCTTGGGCTGGTCCCGGGTGTGCTGGCTGGACACCCGGCGGCAGCCTCGTCCGGGGCTTCCGAGGTGAGGGTCGACCAGCTCGGCTATGCCATCGAGGGCGCGAAGCGCGCCTACCTCATGTCGGCGAACCCGGTCACCGCGCATCGCTTCGATATCGAAACGTCCGGCCACACAGTCGTCTACTCCGCGCCGGTCGGTCCTGACGCCGGCTCCTGGAGCGCCACCTACCAGCACGTCTACGCCCTGGACTTCAGCGGCTTCGAGCGCGCCGGGACCTATCGGGTGGTCGTCCCCGGCAGCGGCGGCGCCACCTCGGTGGCGTTCCGGGTGGACACACCGGATCACATCTACGCAGCGGCGCTGGCCAACTCGCTGTCCTTCTACGAGAACGAGCGTGACGGCGCCGACTTCATCCCCTCTGCGCTGCGCACCGCGCCGGCGCACCTCAACGACGCCGACGCCATGACCTACCTCATCCCAGCGATCAACAGCAATGACGGCTTCTCCGGCGACCTCACGCCGCTGGGCAAGCGCATCGACGCCTCAGGTGCCTGGTGGGACGCAGGCGACTACCTGAAGTTCGTCGAGACCGACAGCTACGTGGTCGCCATGATGGAGACAGGCGTGCGCGACTTCCCGGCCCAGATGGGCCAGGGCTCGGCGACGTCCAACTACACAGCAGAGGCAGCGTTCGGGCTGGACTTCCTCAGCCGTATGTGGGACGACAGCACACGCACGCTGTACATCGAGGTCGGCATCGCTGAGGGCAACGACGCGATTACCGGCGACCACGACATCTGGCGGCTGCCGCAGGCTGATGACACCTATGGCGGAAACGATCCCGCCGACCGCTACATCCGCAACCGCCCCGTGTTCCGCGCCGGGCCGCCGGGCTCGTTGATCAGCCCCAACCTCGCCGGGCGGCTGGCCGCGGACTTCGCGCTCTGTTACCAGCTCGAGCGGACCACGGAGCCGGCGCAGGCGCGGCAGTGCCTCACAGATGCGGAGCACATCTACGACCTGGCCAACCCGAACCCCGGCCAGCTCCAGACGGCCATCGCCTACGACTTCTACCCCGAGGTGGAGTGGCGCGACGACATGGAGTGGGGTGCGACCGAGCTCTACGACGCGCTGGCCTCGGGACAGGCGCCGCCGGGACTCCCGCACCGCGACGCGATGTTCTACCTGAAGGCCGCGGCGCACTGGGCGCACGCCTACATCACGGGTCCCAACGACGCCGCCGACACGCTCAACCTCTATGACGTCAGCGGCCTGGCGCACTTCGAGCTGTACCGCGCGCTGCAGCGTGCAGGTGACCCCGCCGGTCTCGAGGTGACCCGCGGCCAGCTGCTGTCCGACCTGGAGAAGCAGCTCGACAACGCAGGGGCCCAGAGCGCAGCCGATCCCTTCGGCTTCGGCTTCGCCTGGGACCAGTTCGACACCACCAGCCACGGCGAGGGCCTTGCCGTGATGGCGTCCGAGTACGACTGGCTGACACACAGCGACAAATTCGCGGGGTACGCCGCCGACCAGCTGGGCAACATCCTGGGCGCCAACGCCTGGGGCACGTCGCTCATCGTGGGCGACGGCGGCACGTTCCCGGACTGCATGCAGCACCAGGTGACGAACCTGGCCGGCTCGCTGAACGGCAAGCCGCCCATCCTCGCCGGGGCGTCGGTGGAGGGGCCGAACTCGTTCGCCGCCACCGGGGTCGTGACCGGGATGAAGCCGTGCCCGCCCAACGGCTCGGACCGCTTCGCGCAGTTCAACAGCGCGACGGCCGTGTACCAGGACAACGTCCAGTCGTGGTCGACTGTTGAGCCCGCGCTGGACCTCACGGTGGCATCGCCGCTCGCCTTCTCCTGGCAAGTCGCCACACCGGCACCGTGACTGTCGCCAAGCCCAGCTTGCTGCGCGC
>JAFAJR010000249.1 GCA_019236085.1 Candidatus Dormiibacterota bacterium | reverse complement strand
TTGCACGAGGCGCTGACCGGTCATCCCGGCATCGCCGCCCTCACCCTGGCCCACCAGCCGGCCACCCGTGGGGTGCTGCGCATGGCGGAGAACCTGCTGGGCCTGCTCCTTGCCGGCGGGGTGGATCCTCAGTCCGCGGCCTGGGGCTGCGACACCCTCAACCTGCTGGTCACCGCCACCGCCGCCGAGGAGGACGCGCGGCGCGGACCGACTGTCACCAGCTCGGATCTCGAGCGTCGGGCTGACGAGATCCACCGGATGTTCGCTGGCTTGCCTGCTGACAGCTTCCCGCTGCTCACGACCTACGCGACCGAGATGGTGGCCGGCGACGGTCGCGAGCGCTTCCGTTTCGCAGTCGACGTGGTGATCGACGGCGTCCTGGCCCGAACTGCCCGGACCTAGCGCTGCTCGGATCGCAGGCGGGCCTCGGCGACATCAACCAGCAGTACCCAGGAGTTTCGCAGCGAGACGCTGAGACCGATCGCGGCGGCGGGGACCATGAGCGGGAGCCCGTCCTGGTAGTCGCCGGCCACCAGCAGCCCACCCGCCGCCGCCACCAGGCAGTAGGTCACCACCAGCAGCCCGAACCGCCATACAACAATGCTGATCGGGAGGACTCCGGCGTGGTGATGGCCGCCCGGCCGCCGCACAACCAGCGTCCCGCGCAGCAACACCACGGTTCCCACGACGGCGAAGGCGATGAGCTCCCAGCCGTGGGTGACCGGGCTGGAATCCGGCGTGACCAGGCAGATGGCGGCGATCAGCAGGACGCCGAACGCGCTCATGGTCGTCCTGGCCAGCGCCCGGACCTGCGGCTGGGTGACGACCGTCTGCAGGTGCAGGGACAAGCCGACGAACAGCAGGCCCACGAGGGTGCCCGATGCAGCGGCCACGGCGACAAAGAAGACGTTCCACCCCGCAGACGCCGCGGCGTACGACATGGTCAGCCCCGACGCGTCCCCGTCAGTAGCGCGTCACCTTCATCGAAAAGTCGAGTGCAGTGGCGGAGTGGGTAAGCGCGCCGACGCTGATGTAGTCGGCTCCGGCCAGCGCGTACGCCCTGGCGTTGGTCACCTGCACGCCGCCGCTGACTTCGACGACGGCCCTGCCGCGGATGATCTGCATCGCCTCGCGGACCTGGCCGCAGGAGAAGTTGTCGAGCAGGATGCGCGGCGCCTTGTCGGCCAGCGCCTGCTCCAGCTCCTGCAGGTTGCTGACCTCGATCTGCACCTCGGCCTCGGGATACGCCTTGCGTGCCAGGCGCAGCGCGGGGCTGATGCCGCCGATGAGCGCCAGGTGTGTGTCCTTGATCAGCACCGAGTCGTACAGCCCCATGCGGTGGTTCATCGCCCCGCCGACGCGGGTGGCGTACTTCTCCAGCGCTCGCAGCCCAGGGGTGGTCTTGCGCGTGTCGAGGATTCGCGTCTTGGTGCCGTCAACAGCTTTCACGAAGCGCGCGGTCATGGTCGCGACCCCACTCAGATGCTGCAGGAAGTTGAGGGCCACACGCTCGCCCTTGAGAATGCCCCGAGCCGGACCGTGCAGGCGGGCCACGATGCCCTCGTTCTGCACCTTCTCGCCGTCCTTGGTCTTGGCGTCGAACTGGATGCGCTCGTCGACGATCTCGAACACGCGCCGGGCGATGCTGAGACCGGCGACGACACCGTCCTCCTTGCACACGATCTTTCCCCGGCACGTCATGTCAGCGGGAATGACGGCGTTCGAGGTGACATCGCCAGCACCCACGTCCTCGGCCAGCGCGTTGTGGATCAGCGCATCGATGTTTTCGGGGGACAGCGCATCGGTGATGGGCTCAAGCGTTACGGACACCCTCTTCTCTCCTCTGATGCTGCATGGCGATGGCGCCATGCCAGCCGGCCGACGGTTCGGGGAAATCGGAACGGAAATGCGCGCCACGGCTTTCTTCGCGAGCCAGCGCGCTTGAACAGATGAGCGACGCGACGGACGCGGCGCGGTGCAATGCAGCGTCGCCGTTCGCCTCCGCCTCGTCGCCAATGGCCTCGCTCACCGCCAATGCTGTACCAAGGCCGGCAGCGTCGCGCACGACGCCGGCGTGGCCGGTCATTTCACTTCGCAGCCGCTCAAGCGCCGCGTCGTGAGCGGCAGCGGATGGAGTTGTGCGGTGCTGCACGGCTCTGCCGGCAGGAGTTGACGGCGGCATCTCGCCGGTGTCGGCGAGTGAGGCGTTGCCGGCGCGATGCCCGAAGACCAGCGCCTCGAGGAGGCTGTTGCTCGCCAGCCGGTTGGCACCGTGAACGCCGCTGCTCGCGATCTCACCGCAGGCGTACAGACCGGGAAGCGACGTCGCGCCGCGCAGGTCGGTGCGCACACCGCCGATGGTGTAGTGAGCTGCGGGAGCGATGGGAACCAGGTCACGGCGGAGGTCGATGCCGTGGGCTTCGCAGGTTGCGAAGATCGATGGAAACCGCCGCGCGACGCGATCGCCGATCGGCCGGCAATCGAGGAACACGTGCGTGTTCCCGGTGCGCTGCAACCGTTGATGGATGGCGCGAGCCACCACGTCGCGTCCTGCGAGCTCGCCTCGCGGGTCGTCGTCGAGGAGAAAGCGCGAGCCGTGCTCGTCGACAACGATCGCGCCTTCACCACGCACCGCTTCGCTGATCAGATGCCGGCGAGCGCCGGGGATTGCCAGCGCTGTGGGATGGAACTGCTCGAATTCCAGCCCGGCCACGTCTGCTCCCGCCTGGTACGCCAGGGCAATGCCGTCACCGGTCGCGGTCTGCGGGTTGGTGGTGTCCAGCCAGAGGGCGCTGGCTCCGCCGGTGGCCAGTACGACCGCGGGCGCGCGCAGCACCACGGTGGTGCCGTCGGCACACGAACATGCAATCCCGCAACAGCGGCCACCGGCATCGAGCAGCAATCGTTCGACAGTCGCGTGCTCCACGGCGCGGACTCCCGCAGCCTGAACCGCTCGCAGCAGCGTCGTCTCCACGGCACTGCCGGTGGCGTCACCGCCGCTGTGCACGATGCGGGCGCGCGAATGCGCCGCCTCGCGTCCCAGCGAAAGGCCGCTGGCATCGGCGTCGAACGCCATTCCCAAACCGGCGAGCTCGCTCACCCGCGCCGGTCCTTCCTCCACCAGCACGCGCACCGCGGCCGGGTCACACAGTCCGCGCCCCGCAGCCATGGTGTCGTCGAAATGCTGCTGCATGGAGTCGTCATCGCCGATGGCGACTGCGATGCCGCCCTGCGCGTACCGCGTGCATCCGTCATCGAGCGTCGACTTGGTGACGATGGCGACGCGAGCCCGGCGGGACGCTGTCAATGCAGCGCTGAGTCCGGCAACACCGCTGCCGATGACGATGAGGTCGACAGCGGTGTCGGCGTTCAGTTGACTGCCGCCTTGCTATGTGCGACCAGCGTCGCACCACCCCCCTGCATGTGACCCGCGTTCTGCGCCGAAGCGCAGTGGACGCTGCTGTTCACTGTGGTCACGTGCATGTTTTGAAGTCAGCCAGGGACGACCGGTGCGTCATCCAGCCCAAGGCGCAGTGCGTCGATGAGCCGTGTCCTTCCTATTCTAGCAGCGACAAGGATTTCGCATCCAGCACCAGCCTTTTCGACGGGTTGCAATGACACCGCGTCCACCACGGTGATGTAGTCGATCTCGGCAGCAACCCGGTCGAGTGATGCACGCACGGCGCCGACGAGTGCAGCGGCGGAGCGCTCACCGGCATCGAACAGACGTGCGGCATCGGCCAGTCCGCCAGGGATCGCAAGCGCGCGCCGCCGCTCGTCGGCCTCGAGATATGCATTGCGGCTCGACAACGCCAGTCCGTCGCGGTCGCGGACCACAGGGCAGACCACCACCTGGACGCCGGTGTCGAGGGCACGGGCCAGGCGGGTGACCACGACACTCTGCTGCGCATCCTTGTTGCCGAAGTAGGCGCGCTCTGCCCGAGAGCTGATCAGGAGCTTCGCCACCACCAGGGCCACGCCGTCGAAGTGGCCGGGACGGTGCGCACCTTCAAGCGTGGTACCCAAGTCACCGGCGACCTGGAGCCTGACCGGCGGCGTCTCCGGGTACATTGCGGCCACCGTCGGCAGGAACACGGCGTGCACCCCGAGGCCGCGCAACAGTTCGAGATCGCTGTCCGGCGTGCGGGGATACCGCTCGAAGTCCTCGCCCGGACCGAACTGCGCCGGGTTGACGAAGATGCTGACCACAACGCGGTCGCACTCGGCGAGCGCGCGCTCCACAAGGCTCAGATGGCCGGCGTGGAGCGCTCCCATGGTGGGCACGATGCCCACCGTCATCCCCGCGGCGTGACACCGGAGCGACCAGCGGCGCAGAGCGTCGGGGTCGTCGAGGCGGATGGGCCGCTCAGTGATACGAGTGCTCATCGTCAGGGAAGCGGCCCGCGCGAACGTCGTCGTCGTATGCGCGCATCGCGTTCAGCGTCAGCTCGCCGATTTCAGCGTAAGCCCTGGCGAACTTCGGCATGCCGCCCCTTGTGTGGCGGCTGACGCCGAGGAGGTCGTGGGTGATGAGCACCTGGGCGTCGCAGTCCGGCCCGGCGCCGATGCCGATCGTGGGGATGCGCAGCGCGGTGGTCACCTGGCCGGCAATTTCGCGGGGCATCCCTTCCAGGACGACGGCGAAGGCACCGGAGGCCTCCAGCTCGCGTGCATGGTCCAGCAGCAGCTGCTGCGCCGACTCGCTCCGAGCCTGCACCCGCATGCCGCCGAAGGCGTTCACCGACTGGGGGGTGAGACCGAGATGGCCCATCACAGGGATGCCGCGTTCCGCCATGCGCTTGACCAGCGGCGCGGTCCAGCCGCCACCCTCCAGCTTCACCGCGTGCATGCCGGCTTTCAGAAAGGCGACGGCGTTGTCCACGGCGGAGTCGGGCGACCCCTGGTACGAGCCGAAGGGCATGTCGCCGACCAGCAAGCAGCCGGGCGCGCCGCGGGCGACGGCGCGGGCATGGTGCAAAGCCTCATCCATCGTCACGGGAAGCGTGTTGGCGTAGCCGAGCACGTTGTCCCCGACGGAGTCACCCACCAGAATCACCGGCACGCCGGCTGCTTCGACAAGCTTCGCAGTGGGCCAGTCGTACGCCGTAAGCATCGTGAATCGCCTGCCCTCGGCCTTCCAGGCGGCGAGGTCCCGGACGGTGACGCCCACGTCAGGCGACCCGAGGGCGCCGGACCCGAGGGGAGGCGTGGGGCTCGACCACCGACCGTATCCGTGCGGCTGCGGCGGGGTCCCGCGGCTCCACCACCGTTGCCATGTCCCGGACCAGCGTGCGGTACAGCTCCTGGAGCTGCGGATCGCCGGCCAGCGCTTCGAGGTGACGGGCCACCGCATCAGCGTCGCCACGCGCAACCGGGCCGGTGAGCGATTCAGCAGCCGCGGACGCCCGGGCGTTGGCCGCGGCACCCTGCATCAGTGCCGCGAGTCCCTGCCACGCGTCGGCCGGGGCCACTCCGGCCTGTTCGAGCAACCTGCTGGCGCGGGCCAGCAGGGCGATCGGTGCGTTTCCCGCAAGGACGGCTGCAGCGTGATAGAGGTCGAGCGCTTCGGCCGGCACCTCGATGGGCGCGCCCCCCAGGTCTTCCACCATCCGGTGCAGCACGGTTCGCAGCGGCTCCTCGGCCTCTACGCGAAAGCGGCTGCCCCGGAGGTTGACCGCGCTGTCTGGCCCGGCCAGCGATTGCAGCGGATGCAGGACTCCGACCTCGGCGCCGGCCAGGGCCAGGGAGCGGAGCTCGCGAGCCGACTGCCGGGCGCTGCAGTGGACCACGGCGCGGTCCCGAAGCTCGACCTCCGACGCCACCAGGGATGCCGCGACGACCCCGATCTGGGTGTCGGGGACTGTGAGCAGCGTCAGGTCTGCGGCGGCAACCACGCCTTCCGGTGTGGAGACCGAACGCGCGCCGAACCGGGCTGCGAGCTCGTCCGCATCGTGGGGTTCGCGGCTGCTGATGGCCGAGACCTCGTAGCCGGCGTCACGCAGCCCCACCGCCAGCGCGCTGCCGGCCCGGCCCGCGCCGACGAACCCGAGCTTCGGCCTCGCGGCCTTCATATCGCCATGCATGACAGCGTTCACCTCGCCATCCCCGGTGCAGAAGCTCGATGAGCGGTGCCTCGCAGCGCCTTGCAGGCGTCCACGGGCGGCTCAGCGAGCCGAACGCCGCAAGTGTACGACGGAGTGCGCCGCAGCGCACTGAGCCCGACGGGAGCAGCCGCCCCTCTGACGACTCGAGATCTTCTCGTCGCTCGCCGTCAAACGAGCTTACGGCTCGCTCCTCGTACGACTCGATCGTCGCTGCGAGGGGCGGTTCCTCCCGTCTGGCTTGCGCGGGCTTCGACGCGACGGCAGCTCCCTTGCGTCGTCGGCCGGAGGCCGGGGCATCCCTCGCTACGACGATAGGGTCGAAGGGCGAGCGAGCCGGACAATTTCTCTTCCGGCGAGCGAGAACGAGATCCCGTGTCGTTGGAGGGATGTCCCGCCTCCGGCCAGAACGCCCGAGGGACTCTCTGGCGTCAGGCGGAGGCCGCGGTCTCCTCTTCGGCGGCCGGCGGCGCCGTCACGCCCTCGGGCGCGGTGCCGTCGGCAGAAGACTGACCGGATTCCACCTCGATGATGATGCGGTCCATCTCGGCGGCGTCCATGGTCTCGACTTCGACCAGCTTCGTGGCCAGCACCCGGAGCACGTGCTCGCGCTGCCGCAGCACGTTCTTGGCCCGCAGGAAGGCGTCGGCCACCAGCTGGTGCACCTCCTGGTCGATCTCGGAGGCCACGACCTCTGAGTAGGTGCGCTGCTCGCCAAGGTCGCGCCCCAGGAACACCATCTCCTGACGCTCGCCGAAGGTGAGCGGGCCGAGCTTGTCGCTCATGCCCCACTCGGTGACCATCTTGCGGGCCAGGCTGGTGGCCTTGCGGATGTCGTCGGAAGCGCCGGTGGTGATGTTGTCGACGCCGAAGATGAGCTCCTCGGAGCAGCGGCCGCCCAGGATCTGGGCCAGCTGGTCGATCAGCTCGGCCTTGCTCACCAGGTAGCGGTCCTCGGTGGGCAGGCTCATGGTCCAGCCGAGCGCCATGCCGCGGCTGACGATCGTGACCTTGTGCACCGGGTCGGTGTTCTCCAGCGTCTTGCCCACCAGCGCGTGCCCCATCTCGTGGAAGGCGATGGTGGTCTTCTCCTTCTCGCTGATCATCCGGCTGCGCCGCTCCGGCCCGGCGATGACACGCGCAATGGACTCCTCGAGGTCGTGCATCGTGATGACCTTCCGGTTGCCCCGCGCCGCGAGGATTGCCGCCTCGTTGATCAGGTTCGACAGGTCGGCGCCGCTGAAGCCGGGCGTCTGCTTTGCGAGCACCTCGAGGTCCACACCGGCATCGAGCGGCTTGTTGCGTGAATGCACCTCGAGGATGGCGCGGCGGCCACGGATGTCCGGCCGGTCGAGCATCACGTGCCGGTCGAACCGGCCGGGGCGCAGCAGGGCCGGGTCCAGCACGTCGGGCCGGTTGGTGGCGGCAATCACGATGACGTGGGTGTTGGTCTCGAAGCCGTCCATCTCCACCAGCAGCTGGTTGAGGGTCTGCTCGCGTTCGTCGTGGCCGCCACCGAGGCCGGCACCGCGCTGGCGGCCGACGGCGTCGATCTCGTCGACGAACACGATGCAGGGCGAGTTCTTCTTCGCCTGGTCGAAGAGGTCACGTACGCGGCTGGCGCCGACGCCCACGAACATCTCGACGAACTCCGAGCCGCTGATGCTGAAGAAGGGCACACCGGCCTCGCCGGCAACCGCCTTGCTCAGCAGGGTCTTCCCAGTCCCTGGAGGCCCGACCAGCAGCACACCCTTGGGGATGCGCGCCCCGACCGCCGCGAACTTGTCGGGATATTTGAGGAACTCGACGATCTCGCTGAGCTCCTGCTTGGCTTCGTCAACACCCGCGACGTCGGTGAAGGTGATCGCCGGCTTGTCCCCGGCGAGCAGCCTGGCCCGGCTGCGGCCGAACGACAGCGCCTGGTTGTTGCCACTCTGCGTCTGCCGGAATATCCACAGCAGGATCAGCGCCATGAGGCCAAAGAGAAAAAGGTTGGGCAGGATGACGCTCAGCAAGAAGTTGCTCCCACTCCCGGTGTCGACCTTGTAGTTGTAGTAGCCATTGTCGTCGAACTCTGTGGTGAGCGAGCCGCCCCCCTCGACCGTGGTGGAGTACTTGGTGCCGTCCGCGGCGTACCAGGTGACCGTCTGACCGTCGCTCTGCAGCTCGGCCGACTGCGACGGGTCATCGCTGATCGTCTGGCTCTTGTCGTTGGAGTGGGCCTTGTAATTGACGAGTGCCTGCGCCAGCTGGCCCGCGTCTGCCGTCTTGGCGGATTGGCTGGGAAAGTTGCGATACAGGAGTGCTGCGA
>JAFAJR010000232.1 GCA_019236085.1 Candidatus Dormiibacterota bacterium | reverse complement strand
GGCCGCACATGCTGCGGCTCGGGGAGCGCCAGCTGCGTGCGGCTCTCTTCTTCCCCACCGGGCATGTGGCCGGCACCAGGCTCCTGCCGGTGTTGATGGATCCCTACGGCGGCCCTGCGGCGCAGCGCGTGCTAGCGGCACATGCGGCGCAGCTTGTATCGCAGTGGTTCGCCGACCAGGGCTTCGCTGTGCTGGTGATCGACGGTCGGGGCACTCCGGGACGTGGCCCCGAGTGGTCGCGGACGATCCGCGGCAACCGCGCCGACCCCGTGCTGGAGGACCAGATCGACGGCTTGCACGCTACCGCGGAGCAGTTCGGCGACCTCGACCTGGGCCGCGTCGGCATCCGCGGCTGGTCGTACGGCGGTTACCTCGCCGCCCTGGCTGTGCTGCGCCGGCCCGACGTGTTCCATGCAGCAGTCGCCGGAGCGCCCGTGACCGACCAGCGCCTGTACGACACGCACTACACCGAGCGCTATCTCGGCCACCCGGATGCAGAGCCGGAGAACTACGACCAGATGTCGCTCATCGCCGACGCACCGAAGCTGCGCCGGCCGCTGCTCCTCATCCACGGTCTCAGTGACGACAACGTGCTGGTGGCCAACACGCTGCGCCTGTCAGCGGCGCTGTTCGCCGCGGGCCGGCCGCACAGCGTGCTGCCGCTTCCGGGCGTGACGCACACAACTAATCGTCTAGACATCGCCGCGACCTTGCCGCTGATCGAGCTGGAGTTCCTGCAACGCGCTCTCGGGCTACTCCCAGCGGAAGATGCGGACGGCGATCGCCAGTGACGCCACCGCCCAGCCGGCGAGCACCAGCAGGTCGAGCGCGATCGCGGAGAAGCCTGCGCCGTCGTTGAGCACCTGGTGCAGGGCGTCGGCCAGGAAGGTGAGCGGCAGCACATGCACCGCCGTCTGGAGGCCGGCGGGGAATTGGTCGACCGGGATGAACACCCCCGACAGAAACATCATGGGGAAGGTCACCACCGCTGACGCGCCGCGAGCCCCGTCAGAGGTGCGCACGAACGACGTGATGAGAAACCCGATCGATACGAACGCGACCGTTCCGATGATGATCGCCAGCCACGCCAGCGCCCAGCTGCCGTAGGTGTGGACATGGAAGACATCGACACCGACCAGGATGAGGACGACGACCTCCAGCAGCACCGTCACCGACCGCCCGAGGAGTTGGCCGCCCACCACCTGCGCAGGACGCAGCGGCGTGGCCAGGAAGCGCCGCAGCACGCGGCGTTCGCGCATGTCGGCGAGGCCCATCGCCACCAGCTGAATGCCCGCCGGCAGCACGATGTACGCGATCAGCGATGGCAGGAGAAAGTCCAGCGTGCCGACGTCGTTGGTCGACACCGACGTCGTTGTCAGGGTGATGCGCGGTGGTTGTCCGGTGAGGTGCTGGTCGTAGCCGGCTATCACCTGGTTGAGCGCGCTCACAGCCAGCGGTGCGCTCTGCGGCGAGTTCTGGTTCTCGTACACCTGCACGGCGACGGGAGAGCCACCGGATATCGCATTGCCGAACCCGCCCGGCAGGACCGCCACGGCGTCCAGCGAGTCGTTGTGCAGGTCGTCGAGCAGGGTGGACTGGGAACCGGTGGTGACAGCCAGCGCGGAGATCTGCTTCACCTGCGCCACGAACGAGATGGATCCGGCGGTTCCGTCCTGGTCGGCGATGCCGATGTGCAACTTGGGGTTGCTGCCGAACGCGAGGCCGAAGATCACCATGAAGAAGATGGGGATCAGCAGCGTGAAGAACAGCGCTGTGCGGTTGCGCCGGGTGTCACGCACCACGGAACGGACGATGGCCAGCGTGGCTCTCATTCGCGCAGCGTCCGGCCGGTGAGTGCGATGAACACGTCCTCCAACGTTCCCTGGCGGACGCGCAGATCTGCCACGTGTCCACCGTCGGCGCCGCCCCAGCGCTCGCTGTCGCCGAACAGTGCCGCGAGCGTGTCCTCAGCGTTATCGGTGTGCAGCACCACGCGGTTGCCGTCGTGCTCGGCGCTGCTCACACCGGCAAGGGCGCGCAGCTTGGATAGATCGGCCCCCGAGGCGGTGAACTCGATCGATGTGCCTGGGGCATGGGCCGCCACCAGCGCCGCCGGCGTGTCGATGGCGACGATGCGCCCGTGGTCCATGATCGCGACGCGATCGCAGAGCCGCTCGGCCTCCTCCATGTAGTGCGTTGTCAGCATCACGGTCTTGCCGTGCGTGCGCAGACCCTCGATGACATCCCAGATGTTGAGGCGGGCCTGCGGATCGAGACCGGTTGTGGGTTCGTCGAGGAACACCAGCTCGGGGTCGTTGACCAGCGCCAGCGCGATTGACAGCCGCTGCTGCTGGCCGCCCGACAGCGTCTCGCTGTACACCTGCGCCTTCTCCACGAGGTCGAACTCCTCGAGGATGGCGTCGGTGGGTTGCGGAGTGGAGTAAAACGACCCGAACAGCTCCACGACCTCGCGCACCGTCATCCGCAGCGGGAGGGCCGACGCCTGCAACTGGACGCCGATGCGTTCCTTGATGGCACGCGAATCCCGCCGGATGGACACGCCGAGCACCGTGGCTTCGCCCGAGTCCGGCACGCGCATGCCCTCGAGCATCTCGAGTGTCGTCGTCTTGCCGGCACCGTTGGGCCCGAGCATGCCGAAGACCTCGCCGCGCTGCACCTCGAGGCTCACCTGGTCGGCGGCGACGAGCGTCCCGTAGCGTTTGACGAGCGCGTTCGCTTGGATGACAGCAGTCCCGGAGACCGACTCTGATCGACGTTCGCTCACGGGCAGCCAATTCTGCGCGATGGGCTCGATAATCCGCGCTGCGTGGACAGTGAAGCCGTGGTCATCGAGGCGGCGGGCAGGAGTGTGTCGATCACCAGCCCGGACAAGGTGTTCTTCCCCGAGCGGGGCGAGACCAAGCTCGACCTGGCTCGCTACTACGTCGCCGTGGAGGCGCCGCTCATGCGTGCCATGAGCGGACGGCCGGTGCTGTTGCAGCGCTTTCCCAACGGCGTGGGCGGTTCCTCGTTCTTTCAGAAACGTGTGCCGGACACGGCGCCGTCATGGCTGCGCACCAGCATCGTGAGCACGCCCAACGGCACCACGTCTCGGGCGCTCGTGGCAGAGGACCTGGCGCATGTGCTCTGGGCGGTGAACCTCGGGTGCTTGGGCTTCCATGTGTGGCCGTCGCGAGCCGACGACCCAGAGCATGCCGACGAGCTGCGCATCGACCTCGATCCCAGCCCCAAGGTGACATTTGCCATGGTGCAGGAGGCGGCACGCGAAACCAAGTCATTGTTTGACGAGCTCGACGTGGTATGCATGCCGAAGACCACCGGCAACCGCGGCATCCACGTCTACGTGCGGCTGCAGCCGCGGTGGGACTCGCACGAGGTCAGGTCGGCGGCGGTCGCCGTTGCCCGCGAGCTGGAGCGGCGCCGGCCGGAGCTGGTTACGGCGGCCTGGTGGAAGGAGGAGCGCGGCGCTCGAGTGTTCATCGACTTCAACCAGAACGCGCCGCACAAGACGATCTTCGGCGCCTGGTCGGTG
>JAFAJR010000104.1 GCA_019236085.1 Candidatus Dormiibacterota bacterium | reverse complement strand
GACAAGGTGCGCGCCGCCGGCAGCGAGCAGGGCGCCTGGAGCCTGCTGGTTGAATCGATCTGCCGGGAGCATGACCTCAGCGCTGTCACTGTCGACGCCGACTTCCCGGTGACGCTCGCCGACCATCTGCGCCAGCAGGACATCGCGGTGCACCCCAGCCTCGAGCTGTACCGCCGCGAGCGCCGCATCAAGACGCCGGAGGAGGTGGAGCTGCTGGCCGCGACCGAGAACGCCGGCATGGAGGGCCTGCAGCGGGCGATCGACGTCATCGCCGCGGCAGAGATCCGTGACGGCATCCTCTACCGCGACGGCACGCCGCTGAGCGGCGCCGACCTTGCCTACGTGGTGGAGAGCCGCATCCTCGAGCTGGGCTGCACCACCGAGGACTCGATCTGCTGCGGCGGGCCGGAGAACGCCGACCCGCACCGCGCCACCAGCGATGTGATCCGCGCCGGGCTGCCCGTCGTGCTCGACATCTATCCCTACGACAAGTCGTCGCGCTACTGGGGCGACATGACTCGCACGGTGGTTCGCGGTGAGCCACCGGCCGAGGTGGAGCGCATGTGGGAAGCGGTCCTCGCAGCTCAGCAGGCGGGGCTCGATGCGGTGAAGCCCGGGGTCAATGGCCGCGATGTCCACCTGGCCTGCTGCGAGACCTTCAAGAAGCACGGCTTCGGCTCCATCACCAAGCCCTACGACCAGATCGCCAGCGACGCGCGGTTCATCCACGGCACCGGCCACGGTGTCGGCCTGGAGATCCACGAGTACCCGCGCATCGGCGATGTCGACGTGACCCTGGAGGTCGGCGACGTGGTCACCGTGGAGCCCGGTCTGTACGACCCGCGCTTCGGCGGCATCCGCATCGAGGACCTCATCGTGGTGACTGAGGACGGACACCGAAACCTCACCACGCTGCCCAAGGTCTTCCACCTCGACCGCTGAAGGCGCCGGCCACAGCCGTCGCTGGTAGAGTCCCTCATCGCGGCTGAGCCGCGATCTTCCTGCACCCGGCGCGACCGGGTGCCTCACGTCCACAGGAGGAACGACGCGCATGGTGCGCGACTACGAATTGCTGTACATCGTCCGGCCGGAGCTGGACGAGGAGGGAGTGCGGACCGCCGTGCGCTCGGTGCGCGGCATCATCGAGGCGCAGGGCGGAGAAGTGGTGAAGACCACGCTCTGGGGAAAACGCCGGCTGGCCTACGAAGTCCAGCGCCTTCGCGACGGCCACTACGTGCTGGTGGCGCTGCGCCTCGACGGTTCCAAGGTGACCCCGGTGGAGCGCGCCCTGCGGATCCACGACACCGTCTTCCGCCATCTGCTGGTCCTGCACGAGGGGCCGATGCCCGAGCCCGACGGCGACATCGACGAGTCCGGCGCCGGCGCGCCTCCCGAGGTGCAACTCGGCAGCGCCGCCGACGGTGGCGATGTCGGCACGCCGTCCGCGCCGACGGAGGAAGATGAGGGTGACGGCTTCGAGGAGGCCCCCTCGGCCAGCGACGACGAAGGAGACGAGTGATGGCGGGATCCCTCAACCGCGTGATGCTGATCGGACGGCTCACCCGCGACCCGGAGCTGCGCTACACGCCAAGCGGCCAGCCGGTGTGAAACCTCGCCCTCGCCACCAACCGCTATGGCCAGGACCAGAGCGGCGAGCGCCGCGAGTTCACCGACTACCACGACATCGTGGTCTGGAACATCGGCAACCGCAAGCTCGCCGAGCTGTGCAGCCAGTACCTGCAGAAGGGACGCCTGGTGTACGTGGAGGGCAGGCTGCAGACCCGCTCCTGGGATGATGCCAACACTGGCCAAAAGCGGTACCGCACGGAGGTCAACGCCAACGACGTGCAGTTCCTCGACAGCCGTACCGACGGCGCCGCGGGTGGCGCGCCGATGGTGGCCGCGGGTCCGGTCGAGGGCAATGGCGGTGGCGGCGGCGACGTCGACCCCGACGACATTCCCTTCTGAGTGATGCGCAATGCCTGATTTCGACCGCCGCCGTCGCAAGGTCTGCAGCTTCTGCCTGGAGCGCATGGACATCATCGACTACAAGGACACGCCGAGATTGCGGCGCTACCTGTCCGACCGCGGCAAGATCCTGCCGCGCCGCATGACGGGGACGTGCGCCAAGCATCAGCGCAGCCTGACAACGGCCTTGATGCGAGCGCGGCACATCGCGCTGCTGCCCTTCAGCGCCGAGGTTCGCTAGCTCAGCGAGT